>JACIYY010000122.1 GCA_014359685.1 Porphyrobacter sp.
AGCGCCTCGATCGTCATCATCTCTCTCCTGCGATCAGGTGCGCTGTCGGTCACCGCTCCGCTTCAAGCGCCCTGCCCAGCTCAGCCCACATCCGCCCCGAATTGCGCGCACCTTCAAGATAGGGTTCGGGGCAGAGGTGGTAAGGCGGACGGCACGGACCGGCGTTCATCCACCCGCCGGCCGTCATTCTCGCTTTCTCAAGCGGGATATTGTAGGTCGAGAACTCTTTGAAGCTCCCGTTCGGGAACAGCGTCGCCGCGGTCGGCGCAAGCCGACCCATGAAAGCCTTGGCAGCGCTCCAGTCACCGCTCGCACGCGCCTGGGCGACCAGATCGCGCAATGTGATACTGACCAAGGGGTGGCAAACCGCCCCGCTGGTCCAGAATGCATCGATCGAATCGTCCATTCGGGCGGCGCCGTAATAGTCGAAGTCGATCGGCAAGAGCTTGATCCGACCCTTGATCGCCGCGAGATCGGGCAGAAGCGTGCCGACACCGATATACTTGGCCGTGACCACCTGAGGAATTTCGGCGACCTGCGCCCAGAAGGTTCTGGGGAAATCGAACTTGAACGCCTCCGGATTGGCATAGATCGCCACGTTGATGTCGGGAACCGCCTCCGTGACGTCCCTGTAGAACTGCACTGCGACATCGATGCTGGGTGCGCACCACATCGGAATGCCGAGCATCGTCCCGGTGGCCCCGATATCCACGGCCTGGCGGGTCAGCGCGATGGTATCGCGTGTGTTGATGCAGGTCGTGCCCACGAACACCGGAACCCGGCCGGCGGCGGCATCGACCAGCGTGCGCATGAACACGAGCTTTTCGTCGAGCGTCATGGTGGCGGCTTCGCCCAACGTGCCCATGCTGAGGATACCGTCGACCCCCGCCTTGATGAGCCCGTCGACCATCCGCGCGGTTTCATCGACATCGACGGTGTCGGTGGCCCTCCAGTCGGAAGCCCCCTCCTTCGCTGGGCTGGGAACGATAGCCCAGGCGCCCTTCACATCAGCTGCCGTCAGAAGTTCGCGCGCCACCAATCTCTCCCAGTTCCTCGTCCGCAGATTCGCGTGACCGTTGGCCAGTGTGTAAAGCATTTCCTTGTTTGCTGGCAAGCGCGAAGCTACGCCGCAATGCCGCGCACGGGACGGAAGAAGCCGGACCGGTGCGGGACATTCAGCTTGTCGGGAGAGCACAGATGACATGTACCGGACGGTTCACTGGAAAAGTCGCGGTCGTCACGGGCGCGGCGCAGGGGATCGGGTTTGCCACTGCGCTGCGAATGGCTCGTGAGGGGGCTGCGGTCGTGATCGCCGATCGCGCCGAGCAGGCCGCCAAGGCGGCTGTCGCGGCGCTTGGCGAGGAAGGGCTGGAGGCATCTGCAGCCGTTCACGATCTCGAACATCGGGAGGGCGCGGTGGCGCTCTATCAGTCTGTCGCAGAACGTCACGGGCGGATCGATGTCGCGGTCCACAATGTCGGCGGGACGATCTGGGCGAAGCCGTTCTGGGAGTACCGGCCAGAGGAAATCGTCGCCGAAATCAACCGCTCGCTATGGCCGACCTTGTGGTGCTGCCACGCAGTGCTGCCGCATATGCGGGAGGCGGGGCGCGGCTCGATCGTCAATATCGGCTCGGTCGCAACGCGCGGCATCAACCGGGTCCCCTATGCAGCGGCCAAGGGCGGAATCGCCGCGCTGACTGCGGCGCTGTCGCTCGAACTGGGAGACTGCGGAATCCGGGTGAATTGCGTCGCGCCCGGCGGCGTCAAGGTCGACCGGGTGACGCCACGCAATCCTGCGCCGCCGACGGACGCCGACAGAAAGGGGTTCGAAGAGGTCTCGAACCAGACCATCCGCGACACGCCGCTCGGCCGGTTTGCCGATCCCGAAGAGCTGGCTGCGGCAATCTGCTTCATGGCCGCTGACGAAGCATCCTACGTCACCGGCCAGACCCTCTATGTGGCAGGCGGCGGCATCGGCTGAGCGAGCCGCCGCCCGTCGGCCTACCGCGCGGCCTTGAGCAGTTCGCGCAGCGAGAAATCCGGGTCCGCCAGCCTGGTGGAATCGGCTGCGACGCGACGCTCGACCAGTCGCTTGCCGACCCCCATGTCCGGCGCCCGATTGACCGTGAGGACGCCTTCGATCGTGTCGCCGGCCTGGAAGAAGGCAGCAAACGCGTTGCTTTCCATGTCGCCGCGCACGGTGACCTTCGCCGCGACCGGGATATGCCCGCAGAACTGGATGTTGAGATCGAACTGATCGCTCCAGTACCAGATGGGCTTGCAATAATCGACAGTTTGACCAAGCATCGCCTGCGCTGCAGCCTGCCCCTGGTCCGCGGCGTTCTGATACGTCTCCTGGCGGATGCGCCCGCCGAAGAAGCCTTCCTGTTCGGCGACGTCGCCAGCCGCGAAGATGTCGGGATTGCTGGTGCGGCATTGCCGGTCGGTGAGAATGCCGTTGTTGGTCGTCAGGCCGGCATCCCGGGCGAGGCTCGTTGCCGGCTCGATCCCGATCCCCACGACCACAGCGTCGCATTCTATCAGCGAGCCGTCGTCCAGTTGCACCGCCGTCACCCGCTTGTCGGTCACCTTCATCCCGCTGATCCCGCGGCTGAAGCGCGTGTCCACGCCCCGCTTGCGATGCTCCTCCCCCAGCCAGTGACCGAATTGCGGGCCGAGCGCGCGGATCATCGGCGCGGCAAGCGGCTCCACAGCGGTGACCCGGCAGCCGAGCCTGACCGCGCTGGCAGCGACCTCGGCACCGATCACGCCCATGCCGACGATGACGATCCGGGCTCCGTCGACGAGGTCGGCCGCCATCCGCAGGGCGTCGTCGCGGGTGCGCAGATAGTGCACATTGGCGGCGTCGGCGCCTTCCATGTTGAGTTTGCGAGGCGAGCCCCCGGTGGCGAGCAGAACGCGATCGGCGCGAACATGGTCTCCGCCCCGCAACTGAACGGCCGATGCTGTCAGATCGAGCGCCTCGGCGCGCACGCCAAGGCGCAGGTCGATACGGTTTTCAGCATACCAGCCTTCGTCCTGGAGAAAGAAGTTGTCCGGCACGTTGGCCGGATCCCACAAGACTTCCTTCGACAATGGCGGGCGCTCGTACGGCCGCCAGGGCTCTTCGCCGATCAGCGTGATCTGGCCGTCGAAGCCCGCCGCCCGCAGCGCCTCAACCGCTCTCCCGCCAGCCAGGTTGGCTCCTACCACAGCAATGGATTTCACGCTTCCTCCCCGGATCGTCCGTTTCGCACAAGGGTGCTCCCAGAGCCTCCCCCATTGTCCATTATGCAAATCGTTGTAAACCGGGTCTCGGCGATTAATGCCCACGCTCGTGTTCTCGAGCGTCTCGAAAGCTGGAACGCGACCTCGCCCGCACAGGACCGTCAGCGAGGGTCCCCCAGCTCACATCTCGCCGCGCTGGCGGCGAAGGGCGAACCACTTGGCGACGTTGGCGTTGTGCTCGGCAAGGGTGGCGGCGAAGACGTGGCCGCCACTGCCGTCGGCGACCATGTACAGCGCATCGGTCTCGGCCGGGTCCAGCACCGCCGCGATCGAGGCGCGGCCGGGGTTGGTGATCGGCCCGCGCGGCAGCCCGACCATCGAATAGGTGTTGTAGCCGTTCACCGCCGCAATCTCCGAGCGGCGGATGCGCCGGCCGAGCGGGCGCCCCCTGGTCAGCGGATAGATGATCGTCGGATCGGCCTGCAGCATCATGCCCTGCTTCAGCCGGTTGGAATAGAGCCCGGCGACCATCCGCCGCTCCTCCGGCACGCCGGTCTCCTTCTCCACGATCGAGGCCAGGATCACCGCCTCGCGCGGGGTGGCCACCGCGACATCGGCGCTGCGCCGGGGCCACAGCTCCGCGAGCGTGTCGGTCATCGCCTGCTGCATCCGCGCCAGCACCGCGGCGCGGCTCTCGCCGCGCTCAAAATCGTAGCTTTGGGGCAGCACCGATCCTTCGGGCGGCACCGGGATGGTGCCGGTCAGCAGCGGTTCGGCCATCAGCCGCTCGTGCACCAGCACCGAAGGCAGCCCTTCGGGGATGGTGATGAAACGGCGGATCACCGTGCCGTGTTGCAGCGTGTCGAGGATCGTCGCCGGGCTGGCGCCGCCGGGCAGCAGGAACTCGCCCGCCTTGATCGGGTCGCCGCTGCCGAGCAGCCTGGCGCGCAGCAGGAAGCCATCGGCAGACCCGATCAGCCCTTCTGCCTCCAGCTTGCGGGCGACCGAGGTCAGGGTGGCCCCTTCGGGCACGATGAAGGCGGTGTCCTCCTCGAACTGGGCGGCGCCCCACCAGCCGGCGGCGAACAGCCCCGCCACGACCAGCAGCAGCGCGCCCGCCAGTGCGGCGAACAGGCAGCCGGGGCGCTTCACCCTAGCGGGGGCCGCACCATCACCAGGCTGGCATTGGTGCCGCCGAAGCCGAAGCTGTTGTTCAGCACCGCCCGCACCTCGCGCTTCGTGGCCGTGAACGGCACCAGGTCGACCCCCTCGCAGCCGGGCGAGGGATTCTCCAGGTTCAGCGTCGGCGGCACGATCTGGTCGCGCATCGCCAGGATGCAGAAGATGCTCTCGACCGCGCCCGCGCCGCCCAGCAGGTGGCCGATCGCCGACTTGGTACTGCTCATCGAGACATTGCCGACCGCATCGCCGAACAGCCGCCGCACCGCGCCCAGCTCCAGCTCGTCGCCCAGCGGGGTCGAAGTGCCGTGGGCGTTGATATAGTCGATGTCGGCCGGCTCCACGCCCGCCTTGCGCAGCGCCATCGCCATCGCCCGGTAGGCGCCCGAGCCTTCGGGATGCGGCGCGGTGACGTGATAGGCATCGCCCGACAGGCCGTATCCGATCACCTCGGCATAGATCTTCGCGCCGCGCGCCTTGGCGTGCTCGTATTCCTCCAGCACCACCACGCCCGCGCCCTCGCCCATCACGAAGCCGTCGCGCGCCTCGTCATAGGGGCGGCTGGCGCGGGTCGGCTGGTCGTTGAAACCGGTGCTGAGCGCGCGCGCCTGGGCGAAGCCTGCGATGCCGATCGGACAGATCGTCGCCTCCGCGCCGCCGGCCAGCATGATGTCGGCATCGTCGTCGCGGATCATCCGCGCCGCATCGCCGATCGAGTGGGCGCCGGTGGAACAGGCGGTGACGACCGCATGGTTCGGCCCCATCAGCCCGTATTTGATCGACACTTGACCGGACACCAGGTTGATCAGGCGGCCATGGACGAAATGCGGCGAGACCCGGCTCGGCCCCTTGGCGGCCAGGACCAGCGATTCCTTCTCGATCCCCGGCAGCCCGCCGATGCCGCTGCCGATCGAGCAGCCGAAGCGCAGCCGGGTGGCCTCGTCGGCATCGACCAGCCCGGCATCCTCGATCGCCTGCCCGGCGGCGTCGATGCCATAGACGATGAACGGATCGACCTGCCGCTGCACCTTGTGATCGACCCGCTTGTCGGGATCGAAGCCGTATTCGTGATCCTTGGGCTTCACCTCGCAGGCGATCCGGCACTTCTGGTCGGAGGCGTCGAAGCGCGTGATCGCACCCGCCCCGCTTCTGCCGGCGAGGATGTTCGCCCAGGCCGTCTCCACCTCGCAGCCCAGCGGGGTGACGAGCCCCAGTCCGGTTACCACCACTCGCCGCATCTCACTCTCCACGCTGTTCGGCGCCCGGTCGCAAATGCAACAGGCCCAACCCGCGCGGGCTGAGCCTGTCGATGCCCGTCAGGACCGCGCTCTCCGCCAGCCCGTACGGCCGGCGGGGAGCGGCCGGGCCGCAATCAGCCTTTGTGCTCTTCGATATAACGGTTCGCGTCGCCGACGGTGTTGATCTTCTCGGCCGCATCGTCGGGAATCTCGACCCCGAACTCCTCCTCGAAGGCCATGACCAGCTCGACGATGTCGAGACTGTCCGCCCCCAGGTCGTCGATGAAGCTCGCGTCCGGCGTGACCTTCTCCTCCTCGACGCCGAGATGCTCGACGACGATCTTCTTCACCCGGTCGGCGGTGTCGCTCATGTTGTGTCCTCTTCGAAAGCGCCGTGTCAAAACAGGCTGTCGCCCTAATGAACGCGATGGGTACTGGCAAGTGCCGCGCGGCCCTGTGTCGGCTACTCGCCGATCCCGTCGGTCCGCCCCGTCGGTGCGGCGCCGGCGGCGGCCGTCGCCCGCTCCGCAGCGGGCTCGAGCCGCAGGTGCAGCTCGCGCAGCTGCTGCGGGCTGGCGGGGCTGGGCGCGCCCATCATCAGATCCTGCGCGCGCTGGTTCATCGGGAAGGCGATCACCTCGCGGATGTTGGGCTGATCGGCCAGCAGCATCACGATCCGGTCGATTCCGGGCGCCGAGCCGCCATGCGGCGGGGCGCCCAGCCTGAACGCCTCGATCATGCCGGAAAAATTCGCGTCCACCGCCTCGCGCGAATAGCCGGCGATCTCGAATGCCTTGTACATGATGTCCGGCCGGTGGTTGCGGATCGCGCCCGAGGACAGCTCGTGGCCGTTGCACACGATGTCGTATTGCCAAGCCAGCACGTCGAGCGGGTCGCGGCTCTCCAGTGCCTCCAGCTCGCCCTGCGGCATGGAGAACGGGTTGTGGCTGAAATCGACCTTCTTGCGCTCCTCGTCATACTCGAACATCGGGAAATCGACGACCCAGCAGAAGCGGAAGCAATCCTGTTCGATCAGCCCCAGCACCTCAGCCACGCGGGTGCGCGCCGCGCCCGCCAGCCTGGTCGCGTCCTTCGCCTTGCCGGCGGCGAAGAACAGGCCGTCATCGGGGCCCAGCCCCAGCTCGTCGAACAGCCGGGCCATGGCGTCGGCGCCGTGGTTCTTGGCCACCGGCCCGCCGAACTCGCCGCCCTTGCGGGTGACGTAGCCGAGCCCGGCATAGCCCTCGCGCCGCGACCAGTCGTTCATCTCGTCGAAGAACCTGCGGCTGCGATCGGCGGTGGCGGGTGCGGGAATCGCGCGCACCACCCCGCCTTCGCCGACGATCCGCGCGAAGATGCCGAAGCCCGATTGCTCGAAATGGTGCGACACGTCGCTGATCAGCAGCGGGTTGCGCAGATCGGGCTTGTCGCTGCCATAGCGCAGCATCGCCTCGGCATAGGGGATGCGCCGGAACGGCAGCGGATCGAGCGTGCGGCCGGCGGCGAACTCCTCGAACACGCCGTGCAGCACCGGCTCGATCGCGGCGAACACGTCGTCCTGCGTCACGAAGCTCATCTCGAAGTCGAGCTGGTAGAATTCCGGGCTGCGGTCGGCGCGCAGATCCTCGTCGCGGAAGCACGGGGCGATCTGGAAATAGCGGTCGAAGCCGGCCACCATCAGCAGTTGCTTGAACATCTGCGGTGCCTGCGGCAGCGCATAGAAGGTGCCCGGATGCAGCCGGCTGGGCACCAGATAATCGCGCGCGCCTTCGGGGCTGGAAGCGCCCAGGATCGGCGTCTGGAACTCGCTGAAGCCCTGATCCTGCATCCGCCGCCTGAGGCTCGAGATCACCTGAGAGCGCAGCATGATGTTGCGGTGAACCCGCTCGCGCCGAAGGTCGATGAAGCGATATTTGAGGCGGATATCCTCGGGATAGTCCTGCTCGCCCGCCACCGGCAGCGGCAGCTCCTCGGCCCGGCTCTGCACAGTCACGCCTTGCGCGAAGACCTCGATCGCGCCGGTCGGCAGGCCGGGGTTCACCGTTCCCTCGGACCGTGCCTTGACCAGTCCGTCGATGGTGACGACGCTTTCCACCCGCAGCGCTTCCAGCACCGGCAGCGCCGCGCTGTCGGCATCGGCGACGATCTGGGTGATGCCGTAATGGTCGCGCAGGTCGACGAACAGCACCCCGCCATGGTCGCGCTTGCGATGCACCCAGCCCGACAGCCGCACCGTCTGGCCGACATCGTCCCGCCGCAGCGCGGCGCATGTGTGTGTCCTGTAGCTATGCATGGGCGCGGTCCTTAGCGGATGCCGGCGACGGGGCAAGCTGGCTTCGGCCCTGCCCAGCCCGGCGAGCGCAGCGATTGGCGGGTTCTCTGAGGGGCGCGCTGGCGAAAGCATGCCGCTCGCGATCTGTGCGACAGGCGCCCGCCGACTGAGGCCGGCTCGGCCCGGCCGCTGATAACCGCAGGCGCCCCGTTGGCGGTGGGCCTGCAACGCGCTAACGGGCAGCGATCATGCAGATCCATCCGCTGATCACCCAGTCCGAACCCCTCGCCGCTTTGTGCCAGCGCCTCGCCTTGAGCGAGTTCGTCGCGGTCGATACCGAGTTCATGCGCGAGAACACCTATTACCCGCTGCTGTGCCTGGTGCAGGTCGGCAACGATCAGGAAGCGGCCGCGATCGACCCGCTCGCCCCGGGCCTCGACCTGACCCCGCTGCTCGACCTGCTGACGGCGAACGAGGATGTGCTCAAGGTCTTCCATGCCGGGGGACAGGATGTGGAGATCATCTACAACCTGACCGGCAAGACCCCGCACCCGATCTTCGATACGCAGATCGCGATGATGGCGATCAGCCAGTCGGAACAGATCGGCTATGCCAATCTCGTCGAAAGCTGGCTCGGCAAGACCATCGACAAGGGCGCGCGCTTCACCGACTGGAGCCGCCGCCCGCTGACCGAACGGCAGATCGAATATGCGATCGGCGACGTCACCTATCTGGCGCGCATCTTTCCCAAGATCCTCGCCAAGCTGATCAAGACCGGGCGCGGCCACTGGCTGAATGCGGAGATGGAGAAGCTCGCCGATCCGGCCAATTACGCCAACGATCCCGGCACCGCCTGGCACCGCATCCGCCCGCCCAGCCGCAGCGCGGCGGTGCTCGGCCGGCTGAAGGCGCTCGCCGCCTGGCGCGAGGGGGAGGCGCAGGGCAAGGACATCCCGCGCGGGCGGATCATGCGCGACGAAACCCTCGCCGACCTCGCCAGCCAGCCGCCCCGCAAGCAGGAGGAGCTGGCCAAGGTTCGCGGCCTCGGCCCGGCATGGAAGGACAACGAGATCGGCCGCCGGCTGATGAAGGTGCTCGAAACCGCCACCGACCTCCCGCGCGAGGAGATGCCCGACCGCCCGCAGCGCGGCGCCCCATTGGGCAAGGAAGGCGCGCTGGTGGCCGACCTGCTGAAGCTGCTGCTGAAGATCCGCACGCGGGAGATCGACGTCGCCGCGCGCCTGCTGACCCGCTCCGAAGAACTGGAATTGCTGGCCGCAGGGGTGCGCGGCCTGCCGGTGCTGGAAGGCTGGCGTTACGAGACCTTCGGCCGCGACGCGCTCGACCTGGTGGAAGGCAAGCTGGCCTTCGCGGTCGAGAACGGGCGGCTGAAGATGACCCATATCGACGACGCCGGGTCCGGGACGGCCGGCTAGTCGCCGCGCCGGCGGTTGCGGAACCGCCGGGAAGGCAGCATGGATGGGCCGCCGCGCAGATCGCCCGGCCCGTCGAGGATCCATGACCACCTACCTGCCGACGATCAAGCAACTGCAATATCTGGTCGCGCTGCACGAGCAGAACCATTTCGGCCGCGCTGCAGACGTCTGCTTCGTGTCCCAGTCGACGCTTTCGGCAGGAATCCGCGAGCTGGAATCGCTGCTCGGCGTGACGCTGGTCGAACGCAGCCGGCGGTCGGTGCGCTTCACCCCGCTGGGTGAGGCGGTGGTGGCCAAGGCGCACCGCCTGCTGCGCGAGGCCGAAGAGCTGTCGGACCTGGTGCAGGCGGCGGGCAAGCCGCTGTCGGGCGACGTGCGGATGAGCGTGATCCCCACCATCGCCCCGTTCCTGCTGCCGCGCATTCTGCCGCGCCTGCGGCGCGAACGCCCGGCCCTCAAGCTGTTCCTGCGCGAGGAGACGAGCGGGGATGCAATCGAATCGCTCCATCACGGGCGCGCCGATTGCGTGCTGCTGGCGCTGCCCTACGCCACCGGCGAGGTCGAGTGCGAGACCATCGCGCAGGACCGGCTGGTGGTCGCCTTTCCCAAGGACGACCCGCGCGACCTGCCCGACGCGATCCCGCCAGCGATGATCGACGAGGGGCGGTTGCTGCTGCTGGAGGACGGCCATTGCCTGCGCGACCACGCTCTGGCCGCCTGCAACCGGGCGGAACTGCGCGCCAGCGCCACCATGATCGGCACCTCGCTGCACACGCTGGTGCAGATGGTCGACAACGGCCTGGGGGTGACGATGCTGCCGCAGATGGCGATCGACGCCGGCATCCTCGCCGGCACCCAGATCGTCACCCGCCCGCTGGATTCTGCCGGCGCCAGCCGCGAGATCGCGCTGGTATGGCGCCGCCACAGCCCCCGGGCGGAGGAATTCCGACTGCTCGCGGGCGAGTTGCGAGAGGGCTGAAGCTGCGGCGTTCGCCACGCTCTCAGCCATTCCGGCGAGGCCGCTCGTCGCATGAAAACCGCCGCGCGCAAAGCACTGCTTCTTCCGATCGCTTCCGGGTGCTTTACCCAGCTTCGAAATTAATATCGGCCCCGCTGCTGTCCCTCGCGGCCCCCTCTGCGGTTCTCACCGCCCGGCGCGAGGCTAGCCCAACTCAGGTTGACCAGATCAAGCGTAGGTGACGCGAACCTGCTTAGCTTCGGCCCTGCGACGACGGATGGCAAAGCCGACCGCACCAAAACCGAATATCATCAATGCCCATGCGGACGGCTCTGGAACAGCGCCAGGGACACCAGTCGTGTACAGAACAGCGTTTGAAAAACCTTGGGTGTTGTCCAAGGTAAGGTAGTCAGCCCCACTGTTCCCAAAGTCAAGCAACCAGAAAACCGACACGTTACCCGCCGGTCCCGCCACGTTTCCAAAGTGTGCACCGATGATAGTGTTACCAAACATCTTGCTGCCGAAACTCAGCTGGTTTCCGCTGGAAAGAGACTCGATCTTGTACTCATTGCTGAGTGCAGGCCAGTTCCCATCGAATGTGAAGTCTCCCGGAAGCGCCGCGATGGCAGCTTGCTGTCCCTCGATCTGGTCGGCAGAGCCGCCAAGCAAATTGCCGGCGAAATAGCCCGAGCAGGCTACCGCATCAGGGGTGGTGAGGTGGGCGTCGCATGCCGGCGGGAGGGAGACGATCTTCGCGGCGCGAGCTGGAGCAGCACCAAGCGCGAGAGTAATGGCTACCGGAACAGCGAGCAGCAGAGCTTTCGGCGACGTACGCATTTTGTTGTCCCTCCGTGAGGCCATATCGACCCCCGGGGTGCTTCCGCCTTACCAGTAAGTCAAACCGTGCGATCGACCAGCACCAAAGTGACACAGGTTTTTGCTCAAGCGCAAGACGTCCCGGCCCGTCGGTTGTTGAGGATAACACCGCACAGCAATAGCGCTAACGATTCCTCTGCGCGTCACCGTATCGCGCTGAGAACAGTGGATCAGGGATCTGCGGCACGCGCTTCGCCCTGCAGCTTTGCCGGCCGCGATCCGAGCGTTCCATGGCGTTTCCGGCCCACACCACAACCAGCGCTAGGCGCGCGCGACGCCCATCGGCATTTCAATCCATGTGCCGGAGGCCGACGCGCAGGTAATCCCAGCCGGTGATCAGCGTCAGCAACGCTGCGCCCCACAGGCCGGCGAGGCCAACCAGCCGGATCCACAGCTCCCCCGGCAGCGCGCCCGACAGGATCAGCGCGCCCAGCGCGACCAGCTGGATGGTGGTCTTCCACTTGGCCAGCCTGCTCACCGGCACGCTGACCTGAAGCCCGCCCAGAAACTCGCGCAGCCCCGACACCGCGATCTCGCGGATCAGGATGATGAGGCCGGGGATCACGTGCAGGTCGCCCACCACCGGGCCGCTCAGCATGTCCTGCGCCGCCAGCACCAGGATGACCGTGGCGACCATGATCTTGTCAGCGATGGGATCGAGAAAGATGCCGAGCCGGCTGACCGCGCCGCTCGATCGGGCGAGCAGGCCGTCGAAATAATCGGTGATCCCCATCGCGCAATACAGCACGAAGGCCAGCGCATAGCCGAGCGGCCAGTCGGGCCACCACAGCAGCGCGGCGAGCAGCGGCAGGGCGACGATCCGCGACAGGGTCAGCAGGTTGGGCAGGGTCAGCATAATCGTCCTTCGCCGGCGCCCTAGCCGGTTCGGGCGGCGGGAAAAAGCAGGCCTGCGCTTGTTTGTACGCGCGGTCCCGCTAAGGCATGGGCGAAACGGGGCTGAGAGGCTGCGCCGCCAGACATGTTCACATCGCTACACCTGCTCGGGCAGCGGCGCTTCCTGCCGCTGTTCGCCACTCAGCTGCTCAACGCCTTCAACGACAATCTGTACAAGAACGCCATGGTGCTGTTCGTTGTGTACAGCGTCTACAGCTCCGAAGCGGCGGAGGCGCAGTTCAGCGCCATCGCGTCGGGGGTGTTCATCCTGCCGTTCTTCCTCCTCTCGGCTGTGTCGGGGCAACTTGCCGACATGCGCGACAAGGCGGCGATCATCCGCTGGGTCAAGCTAGCGGAGATCGTCATCATGCTGGTCGGCGCGGCCGGGTTGCTGATGGCATGGCGGGGCGGCGCGCTGCTGGAGCCGGCGATCCCGCTGATGCTGCTGGCGCTGTTCGCGATGGGGATCCATTCGACCTTCTTCGGCCCGATCAAATACGCGATCCTGCCCCAGCATCTGGAGCGGCGGGAGGTGCTGCCGGGCACCGGGCTGGTGGAGGCGGGCACCTATGTGGCGATCCTGGCCGGCACGATCCTGGCCGGCTATCTCGCGGTCCAGTGGGCGGCGCTGCTGGTGGTGGTGATGGCGGTGATCGGCTATGTCGTCAGCCGGCAGGTGCCGCCCGCCCCGCCCTATGAGCACGGGCAGCCGCTCGACTGGCACGTGATCCGCTCTTCGATCGCGCTGATCCGCAACACCACGCGCCAGCGCGAAGTGTTCTACGCGATCCTGGCGATCAGCTTCTTCTGGACCATCGGCGCGGTGCTGTTCATCCAGTTCCCGCCGCTGGCCAAGAACGTGCTGCTGGCCAGCAAGGAGGTGGCGAGCCTGTTCCTGGTGATCTTCTCGATCGGGGTGGCGGCCGGATCGGTGGCGATCAACACCCTGCTGAAGGGCGAGGTTTCGGCCCGTTACGCCCCCGCCTCGGTGATCGCGATGGGCGGCTTCGTGGCCGCGTTCTACTTCGTGTGCCGCGCCTGGCAGGCCGACGTGCCGCCGGGCGAGCTGATGAGCGTGGCTTTGTTCCTGGCCCAGCCGCTGGCTCCGCTGGTGCTGGCGACGCTTCTGCTGATCGCGATCGGCGGGGGCATGTTCGTGGTCCCGCTCTATGCCTTCCTGACCACCCGATGCGATCCGGCGCAGGCGGCGCGGGTGGTGGCCGCCAACAACATCGTCAATTCGGGCGCCATGGTCGCCGGATCGCTGATCGCCGGCGGCCTCAGCGCGGCCGGCATCCCGATCGTCGAGCAATTGCTGCTCAGCGCGGCGATGTGCCTGGTCTCGGCCTGGCTGGGAGCCAAGCTCCACCGGGCGGAAAAGCTGGCGCTCGCCCCCGCCTGACGCGCCGCCCCGCGCCCGCTCAGGCGAAGAACAGGCTGGCCGCGATCACGCCTGCCACGTAGGTGGCGAAAGCGTCGCGCAAATCCGGCGGGATCGGCGGTATCCGCGCACGCAGCAGCACCGATACCCGTCGCCTGGCGGCCGGCCTATCCGCGAGGGTCAGCCGCAGCCAGTGCCGCTCCACAGCGGAGGGACCGGGATTCATCGAGCGCATGGGCAGGGTGCTTAACCGCGCGCTAACGATCCACCAAGCCTGCCTTCCGATCCGTCCCTGCCCGGAACGCACCAGCAAACGCAAAAAGGGCCGCGCCTCCACGGCACGGCCCCTTCTTCCGGTATCGGCGGCAGGATCAGACCTTGTCGCCCAGTTTGCCCTTGATCTCGCCCTTCAGGTTCTGCGCCTCGCCCTTGCGCTCCTGCGCCTGGCCCTCGGCGCGGGTCGCGGGATCGTTGGATGCCTGCTTGACGTTGCCGGCAATCTCGTTGCCAATTCCCTTAACCTTGTCCTTCATCTCGCCCATGGTCGATCTCCTGTGATGGGCCACCGGGATCGGCGGCCTTGTTGCAGGATCAACGGGTCACAGCTCGCGATCGTTCCGGCAGGCGCTCTTCGGCCCGCCCCGTCACGCTTTCGCCATGGCGCAGATCCGCTCCCATTCCTCGGCCCGCACCTGCGCGACCGAGAGCCGCGACAGCCGCACCAGCTCCATGTCGGCGAGCGCCGGATCGGCCTTGATCTCCTTCAGACTCACCGGCCGCTCCAGCGCACGCAGCGGCTTGACCTTCACCGCCGCCCATTTGTCGTCGGCGGGATCGCTCAGCCCGGCCTCGCTGACAGTGACGATGCCGACGATCTCCTTGCCGGTCACCGAGTGGTAGAAGAACGCTTGGTCCCCCACTGCCATCGCCCGCAGATTGTTGGCCGCGCGATGGTTGCGGACCCCGTCCCACAGCGTCTCGCCCTCGGCGAGCAGATCGTCCCAGCCGAACGCCTCGGGCTCCGACTTCATCAGCCACTTGCCGGTCGTCATCCGCGCTCCCCCTCGCCGTGCTGCACTCCGGCCCCTGCGCCTATGGCCTCGCGGCGCGAGGGGCAAGCGCGCCGGCCCGGCATTGCCCTGCCGCCGCGCGCGCTCTAGGTGCCAGCCATGCGCGCCGCCTTCACCAAGATGCACGGGCTCGGCAACGACTTCGTCGTGCTGGACACGCGCGACCAGCCGCTGCCGCCGCTCAACGCGCCGATGGTGCGCGCGCTGGCCGACCGGCACACCGGCATCGGCTGCGACCTGCTGGTGCTGATCGAACCCTCGCAGGTGGCCGACCTCAAGGTCCGCCTGTTCAATGCCGACGGGGACGAGGTCGCCGCCTGCGGCAACGCCATGCGCGCGGTTGCTCTGCGCCATGCCGCGAACACCGCGCCGGGCACGCAGGCCATCTTGCGGATCGAAACCGCCGCCGACATCCTCACCGCACGCGCCACCGATGCCGGGGTCGCCGTCGACATGGGCCGCCCGCGCCTGGAATGGGAGGCGATCCCGGTCGCCTATGCGCTCGACACCCTGTCGCTGCCGGTCGGGTGGGAGGAGCTGGAGCAGCCCTGCGCGGTCAGCATGGGCAATCCCCATGCGGTGTTCTTTGTGCCCGATTGCGACGCCGTGCCGCTCGCCCGGCTCGGCCCGCATATCGAAAGCGACCCGCTGTTCCCCCAGCGGGTCAACGTCAATGTCGCCACGGTGGAGGACCGCCGCCACATCCGCCTGCGGGTGTGGGAACGCGGCGTCGGCCTGACCCGCGCCTGCGGCACCGGCGCCTGCGCCACGGTGGTGGCGGCGGTGCGGCGCGGCCTTGTCGAGCGCTCTGTCGAGGTGACGCTGCCCGGCGGCACGCTGGCGGTCGAATGGGGCGCCGACGGGCGGGTGACGATGACCGGGCCGGCCGCTGAAAGCTTTCGCGGCAGCTTCGACTGGGGCGATTTCGCGTGAGCGCCGCTTTGCCGGTCACGATCCACACGCTCGGCTGCCGCCTCAACCTGGCCGAGAGCGAGCGGCTGCGCGCGTCGCTGGCGGGCGAGCGCGACCTGGTGGTGGTCAATAGCTGCGCGGTGACGGCAGAGGCGGTGCGCCACACCCGGCAGACGATCCGCCGCGCCCGCCGCAGCCATCCCGCCGCCCGCCTGCTCGTCACCGGCTGCGCGGCGGAGGTGGCGGGGCAGGCGCTGTCCGCCATGCCGGAGGTCGACGGGCTGGTCGCCAACGCCGCCAAGCTGGAGGCCGCCCGCTACCGCCGCCCCGCCGCGAACCACCGCGCCACCGAAGCGCTCCCCCCGGCAGGCGCCGCCCCTGCCGCTCCGGCGGCGGCGCATAGCCGCGCCTTCCTGCCGGTCCAGAACGGCTGCGACCATGCCTGCACCTTCTGCATCATCCCGCGCGGTCGCGGCCCCAGCCGCTCGCTGCCGGTCGCGCAGGTGCTGCGCGAGGCCGAGCAGCACCTCGCCGCCGGCGCGGCGGAGATCGTGCTGACCGGGGTGGATGTCACCAGCTGGGGCCACGATCTGCCGAACGGCCTGCGGCTCGGCGCGCTGGTGGCGGCGCTGCTCGACGCCTTCCCCGCGCTCGGCCGGTTGCGCCTGTCCTCGCTCGACGGGGTGGAGATCGACGGGGCGCTGTTCGAGCTGCTGGCCGCAGAGCCGCGCGTGATGCCGCACCTGCACCTCTCGCTCCAGCATGGGCACGACCTGATCCTCAAACGCATGAAACGCCGCCACAGCCGCGCCGATGCGGTCCGTCTGGTGGAGCGCCTGCGCGCCCGCCGTCCGGAGATCGCTATCGGTGCCGACCTGATCGCCGGCTTCCCGACCGAGGATGCCGCGATGCACGATGCCAATTGCTCGATCGTCGCCGATCTTGGCATCGTCCACGGCCATGTGTTCCCCTATTCGCCGCGCCCCGGCACCCCGGCCGCGCGAATGCCGCAGCTGCCCGGCCCGCTGGTGCGCGATCGCGCCGCCGCTGTGCGCGAGGCGGTCGCCGGGATCCGCGCCCGCTGGCTGACCGCGCAAATCGGGCGGCCGCTGCTTGTGCTGGCGGAACGCGACGGCACCGGCCATGCGGAGGACTTCGCCCGCGTCGCCCTGCCCGCCGGCACCGCGCCCGGCGCGATCGTGGCCATCACCCCCACCCGCGTCGCCGACGGGCTGCTGGCATGACCGAGCCCGTGAGCTGGTCGCAGCGCCTGTTCGGCGGCTTGCGCAAGACATCGGAACGCCTGTCCGAAAACCTCACCGGCGTGGTCGGCACCGCCAGGCTGGACGATGCCACGCTGGACGGGGTCGAGGATGCGCTGATCCTGTCCGACCTCGGCCCCGCCGCCGCCGCGCGCATTCGTGCGAGGCTGGCGGAAAAGCGCTTCGGGCTGGCCATTACCGAGCGCGAGCTGAAGGAAGCGGTGGCGGACGAGATTGCCGCGATCCTGCGCCCGGTCGCCATCCCGCTGGAGATCACCGCCTTCCCCCGGCCGCAGGTGATCCTGGTGATCGGCGTCAACGGCAGCGGCAAGACCACCACCATCGCCAAGCTGGCGCATTGGTTGCAGGAGGATGATTACCGCGTCCTGCTTGCCGGCGGCGACACCTTCCGCGCCGCCGCCATCGCCCAGCTGGCGGTGTGGGCGGAACGCGTCGGCGTGGACCTGGTCAAGGGACCGCAGGGGGGCGACCCGGCCAGCATCGTCTTTGACGCAGTGAAGCGCGCGACCGATACCGGGATCGACGCGCTGATCGTGGACACTGCCGGCCGGTTGCAGAACAAGCGCGAGCTGATGGACGAGCTGGCCAAGATCCGCCGCGTGCTCGGCCGCCTGAACCCGGCGGCGCCGCATGACGTGGTGCTGGTGCTCGATGCCACCAACGGCCAGAATGCGCTCAGCCAGATCGACGTGTTCAGGGAGGTGGCGGGGGTGACGGGACTGATCATGACCAAGCTGGACGGCACCGCGCGCGGCGGCGTGCTGGTCGCGGCGGCCGAGCAATACGGGCTGCCGATCCACGCGATCGGCGTCGGCGAGAGGCTCGATGATCTGCGCCCGTTCGATCCCGACCTGGTGGCGCGGGTGATCGCGGGGGTCGAATGATGGCGCAGGCGGCGGCTCCCCCGGCAAAGCCGAAATCGGGCTGGATCAACGTGCTGGTCGATTACGGCCCGCTGCTGGTGTTCTTCCTCACCTACCGCCACTTCGCCCCCGAGGGCGAGGATGCGGGCGGCGAGATCTTCGCTGTCATCCGCGGCACCGGGGCGTTCATCGTCGCCGCGCTGGTGGCGCTGGCGGTCAGCCGCTGGCGGCTGGGCAGGGTGTCGCCGATGCTGTGGCTATCGACGGTGCTGATCGTCGGCTTCGGGGCGCTGACGATCTTCTTCGCCGATCCGGTATTCGTGCAGCTGAAGCCGACCATCATCTATCTCGGCTTCGGGGTGGTCCTGCTGGGCGGTTGGATGAGAGGCAAGGCGCTGCTGAAGGTGCTGCTGGAGGCCGCGTTCGAGGGGCTGTCCGACGAAGGCTGGCTGAAGCTGTCGCGCAACTGGGGCTGGTTCTTCCTGTTCCTGGCCGCGCTGAACGAGGGGCTGCGGCTGTATCTGGGCTTCGGCGACTGGCTGGCGGCGAAGCTGTGGGTGTTCATGCCGTTGAGCTTCCTGTTCACCTTCACCCAACTGCCGATGCTGCTGCGGCACGGGCTGAGCGTGGAGGCGGAAAAGACCGTCGTCCAGAACCCGCCGCCCGAATGACGCATTCCCGCCGAGTCGCGGGGTCTTGTTGATGAAACACATGCGCGCGCAGCCTTGCCACGGCGGCGAAAAGCGGGCGCGGCGATAGGCGCGCGGCGCAGGCGTAGGACAGCGCTTTCGGCCTAGGCCGTGAACCCATAAAGATTGGCTCCGCACGCATGTCGTGTCAGACCCGCCTCACGGAGGGGCGGATGGACGACGCGGCTTTTCTAGAGCGCAAGTTTGAGCTGGACGGCGGTGGCCTGCTGGTGCGCTTCTACACGCCTTTCAAGGCTCCCGGCGGGGAGTTCCAATGCCAGTATTCGGTAGGATGGCCGGAGCAAGAAGTCCGGCGTTACGCGTGCGGGCTGGACGGCGTTCAGGCGCTGATGCTGGCGATGCGGACCGTTCACACCGAGCTTGTCGAGAGCGACGCCTACAAGGGCGGGCGGCTTACCTGGTGCGGACAGGCTGATCTCGATCTTCCGCCTACTTGGGGCGGCGGATCGCTCTACGATGCTCCTCCCCCACCGGACGGAGATGCGCCGACGGGGCCAGCATAGGCTTTCCCACGAGCGCCTCATCTGATTCAGCTTCGGCATGAGCCGATATGATCTTACCGACTTCGAGTGGCGCGTGATCGAGCCGCTCCTGCCCAACAAGCCCCGAGGCGTGCCGCGCGTTGATGATCGCCGCACGCTGAACGGCATCTTCTGGGTGCTGCGCTCCGGCGCGCCGTGGCGTGACCTGCCGGAGCGCTACGGCCCGCGCACCACCTGCTACAACCGCTTCGTGCGATGGCGGAAAGCGGGCGTGTGGGACCGGCTGCTGGACGCCATCACTGCCGCCCACGACGGCGAGATACAGATGATCGACAGCACCTCCGTTCGCGCCCACCAGCAGGCCGCGACGGCAAAAAAGGGGGTCCAGATCACTGTCTCGGTCGATCACGCGGCGGGCTCACGACCAAGATCCACGTCGTCGTCGACGCGCAGGGCCTTCCGATCCGGCTCGGCCTGACCGCCGGGCAGAAGCACGACGGCCAGATCGCTGATACGCTACTCGACCACCTCGGGCCTCGCACCATCGTGCTGGCGGACAAGGCTTATGACGCCGACCGCATTCGCGCCCTGATCCAAGATCAGGGCGCCACGCCCAACATCCCGCCGAAGAGCAATCGCAAGTGGAAGCCATGCTTCAGCAAGCGACTCTATCGAGAGCGCAACCTGATCGAGCGGTTCTTTTCCAAGCTGAAGCACTTCCGCCGCATCGCCACCCGCTATGACAAACTCGCAGCCAACTTCCTCGCCATGGTCCAGCTCGCATCAGTGCGGCTGTGGCTCAGGGCTTATGAGTCTACGACCTAGATTTCCACCTGGCTGCCCAGTTCCACCACCCGGTTGGTGGGCAGGTTGAAGAACTGCATCGGCGTGGCCGCGTTGCGCATCATCCATGCGAACAGCTTTTCGCGCCACAGCATCATCCCCGGCCGGCGCGACGGTAGCAGCGTCTGGCGCGACAGGAAGAAGCTGGTCTTCATCATGTCGAACGGCGCGCCGCACAGGGTCATGGATTTGAGTGCGGCGGGCACGTCGGTCTCCTCCATGAAGCCATAGCGCAGCGTCACCCGGTAGAAGCCGTCGCCCAGCTGCTCGATCCGGTAGCGTTCCGCCGCATCGACATAGGGTTCATCGGCGATTTCGACGGTCAGCACCACCACCCGTTCGTGCAGCACCTTGTTGTGTTTGATGTTGTGAAGCAGCGCAGACGGCGTCCCGGTGGCCCCGGAATTCATGAAAATCGCCGTCCCCGGCACCCGCGCGGTCGAATTGCGCGCCGATTTGGCGAAAATATCGAGCGGAAGCGACACTTCCCCCATCCGTTCGCGCATCAGGCGGCGACCCTTGGCCCAGGTGGTCAGCAGCGTGAAGGCGACCCCGCCGACCAGCAGCGGGAACCAGCCGCCATCGGGGATCTTGGTGGCGTTGGCCGCGAAATAGGCGCCATCGACGATGAAGAACACCAGCGCCACGGGGATCGCCAGCCATACCTTTCACCGCCACACCGCCAGCAGCAGCACCGCCATCAGGCAGGTGTCGATCAGCATCGCCCCGGTCACCGCAATGCCATAGGCCGAGGCGAGGTTGGAGGAATTGCGGAAGAACAGCACCAGCAGGATCACCGCGATGCACAAGGTCCAGTTGATCGCCGGGATATAGATCTGGCCCTGATGCTTGTGGCTGGTGTGGAGGATCGACAGCCGCGGCACGAAGCCCAGCTGGATCGCCTGATGAGTGACCGAGAACGCGCCCGAGATCACCGCCTGGCTGGCGATGAAGGTGGCCGCGGTGGCCAGCAGCACCAGCGGCAGGCGCAGCGCCTCCGGCGCGAGGAAGAAGAACGGGTTGAGGATCGCCTCCTCCGCCGCCGCATCCCCCAGCGCGATGATCATCGCCCCTTGGCCGAAATAATTGAGCAGCAGGCACGGCATGACGAAGCCGAACCAGCCGAGCCGCATCGGCCCGCGGCCGAAATGGCCCATGTCGGAATACAGCGCCTCCGAACCGGTCACCGCCAGCACCACCGAGCCGAGCGCGAGGAAGGCGAGCCAGCGGTCGGTGACGAAGAACTGCACCGCATACCACGGGTTCAACGCCCACAGGATCGCCGGCGCCTCCACGACATGCACGATCCCCAGCACCGCCAGCACGGCGAAATAGGCGATCATCACCGGGGCGAACAGCGCGCCCACGCGGGTCGTCCCG
Source organism: Porphyrobacter sp. (assembly GCA_014359685.1). Classification (GTDB taxonomy): domain Bacteria; phylum Pseudomonadota; class Alphaproteobacteria; order Sphingomonadales; family Sphingomonadaceae; genus Croceibacterium. The sequence continues at coordinate 21,008 of JACIYY010000122.1, forward strand.
CGCTTCTGGATGACGAACAGCCCCACCAGCAGCACCAGCGCGATCGGGATCACCAGCGGATCGAGCCGCTCGTCCACCACGGTCAGCCCTTCGACCGCCGACAGCACCGAAATCGCCGGGGTGATCATGCTGTCGCCGTAGAACAGCGCGGTGGCGAACACCCCCAGCATGACCGTGATCCAGCCATAGCCGGCGCGCCCGATATAGCGGCTGATCAGCGCCACCAGCGCCAGCGTGCCGCCCTGGCCCTTGTTGTCGGCGCTCATCAGGATGGCGACATACTGGATCGAGACCACCAGCGTCATCGACCAGAAGATCAGGCTGACCACGCCGAGGATGTGCAGATCGTCGATCGCCAGCGGATGCGGGCCGCGAAAGGTTTCGCGGAACGCGTAGAGCGGACTGGTGCCGATATCGCCGAAGACGATCCCGATCGCCCCGACGGCCAGCGCCAGCTTGGCGGAGCCCCGCCCTTCCCCTGTGCCAGCGCTCATCGCGACATGCGGCCCCTCATCATCGGCCGGCTGCAATCTGCCGGCACCCGAAGGCGCGGCGCGTAGCAGCGGGCGCGAGCGGCTGCAATGGGAGCGGCCGGGCCGGGCGGCGAAACGCGCCGAGCCGTGCGGCGGGGGTCACAGCGGAGGGCGCTGCGGCGGGACCGATGGCGGCGGCGGGGCCGGGGGCGCAGGCGGGGCCGGGGGCGGCTGGCCGGCCGAGATCTGCCGCAGCAGGGCATCGAGGCGGGCGAGGCGCTGCGCCAGCGCGGCGCGGGCGGGATCGTCGGGGGCGGTCCCCGATGTCGTCCCCGGCGCGGCGAGAGCATCGGCCCAGATCGTGCGCCCGTCCATCACGCTGCCCTGCCGGATCAGCGCAAAGCCGAGGAAATAGGCCGGCGCGACGCTCGACGGATCGGCGGCGGCGGCGCGGCGGAAGGCGAGCAGCGCGGGTTCGGTCAGCCGCCCGCCGGCATGTTCGACCAGCACATTGGCCAGCGCCAGCCAGGCTTCGGCGTCCTCCGGATCGCGCGCCACCGCCTCTGCCAGCAGCGCGGCGGCATCGGCATAGCGCCCGCGCGCGGCGAAGGCATCGGCGGTCAGCACCAGCGGGCTGCGCGAACGCTCGGCCGGGGCGACGAAGTCCTGCCGCGCGGCTTTCAGCCACGGCCCGGCCCCGGTGGCATCGGCGCGCGGACGGGTCTCAACCTGGTAGTGGTCCTGGCCATCGCCGCGCTGTTCACCGGGTTCTGGGCCTTGATCAACCGCCCGGTATCCGCCCCCGCCTGGCCGGAACAGATTTCCGGTTTTTCCTACTCGCCCTTCCGTCTCGGCCAAAGCCCACAGAAGGGCCAGTACCCCAGCGAGGATGAGATCCGCCAGGACCTTGAGCAACTGAACAAGCTGACCGACAACATCCGTATCTACACCGTCGAAGGTACCCAGGCCGAGGTGCCGCGCCTGGCCGAGGAGCTTGGCCTGCGCATCACCCTGGGAATCTGGATCAGCAACGACCAGGAACGCAACGAGCGGGAGATCGAAAAGGCCATCGGCCTGGCCAACACTTCGCGCAGCGTGGTGCGGGTGGTCGTCGGCAACGAGGCGTTGTTCCGCGAGGAAGTTAGCGCCGAGCAGTTGATCGGCTACCTCGACCGGGTCCGTGCCGCGGTCAAGGTGCCGGTGACCACCAGTGAGCAGTGGCACATCTGGAAGGAGCACCCGGAGCTGGCGAAACACGTCGACCTGATCGCCGCGCACATCCTGCCCTACTGGGAGTTCGTGCCCATGAAGGACTCGGTGGAGTTCGTCCTCGACCGCGCCCGCGAGTTGCGCAAGCAATTCCCACGCAAGCCGCTGCTGCTCTCGGAGGTCGGCTGGCCGAGCAACGGCCGCATGCGTGGCGGCGCCGACGCCACCCAGGCCGACCAGGCCATCTACCTGCGCACCCTGGTCAACACCCTCGACACCGCCGCCATGGACCAGGCCCGCGCTCGTCAGCAGCAGCTGACCAAACCGGCCGGCTCCCTCGGCCAACTCGAAGGCCTGGCGATACGCTCTGGCACGGCCCTCGGCAATGAGAGCGAGTCTCGACAACGACGTTTGATGAACATTTCGTCAGGGAGCTATCGCCCGAACCTGCGCT
>JACIYY010000123.1 GCA_014359685.1 Porphyrobacter sp.
CGCCGGGCGGTGTCGAATGCCGAACTGGCGCTGACGGTCGATACCACCGACGAATGGATTCGGGAACGCACCGGGATCGCCAACCGCCATATCGCCGCCGATGACGAGACCACCGGCACGCTGGCGATTGCGGCGGCGCGCGCGGCGCTGGAGGATGCCGGGATCGGGGCGGGCGAGATCGACCTGATCGTGCTGGCCACCGCCACACCCGACAGCACCTTCCCGGCCACGGCGGTCAAGGTCCAGCACGCGCTCGGCTGCTCGGCAATCCCTGCCTTCGATGTTGCGGCGGTGTGTTCGGGGTTTCTCTATGCGATGGGCACCGCCGATGCGATGATCCGCTCGGGCATGGCGCGCTGCGCGCTGGTGATCGGGGCGGAGACGTTCAGCCGCATCCTCGACTGGGAGGACCGCGCCACCTGCGTGCTGTTCGGCGATGGCGCCGGGGCCTTCGTGCTGCGAGCGGAGGAGGTGGCGGAGGACGGGCCGGGCGTGCTCGCCACCCGCCTGCACTCGGACGGCGAGCACCGCGAGCTGCTCTACGTCGATGGTGGCCCGTCCACCACCGCCACGGTCGGCAAGCTGCGGATGAAGGGCCGCGAGGTGTTCCGCCATGCCGTGGTCAACCTTGCCGCCGTGCTGGAGGAGGTGCTGGGCGATGCCGGATATTGCGCGGCCGACATCGACTGGGTGGTGCCGCACCAGGCCAATCTGCGCATCCTCGACGCCACCGCCCGCAAGCTCGGCCTGCCGATCGACAAGGTGATCGTCACAGTCGATCGCCACGCCAACACCTCGGCCGCTTCGGTGCCGCTCGCCTTCGATGTGGCGCGGCGCGACGGGCGCATCAAATCGGGCGATCTGGTGATGCTGGAAGCGATGGGGGGTGGCTTCACCTGGGGGGCTAGCCTGCTGCGCGCCTGAACGGATCGTTCCAGCGCGAGTGCCGTACGACGGTGATTAATGCCGGACTGCAATATTGCCAAAAGCAGCGGAATCAGGCAGGTGACGAGCTGGGTCGCCGCATTGCTGTCTGGGGGGCCGTAGCATGCAATTTATGCGATCGGTCGGCACGCTCACGCGCGCCGATCTGGCTGAAACGTTCAATCGCAAGCTCGGTTTCTCGCGCGCCGAGAGCTTGGCGCTCGTCGAATCGATCCTGGCGCATATTTGCCACGCCATGGCCGAAGGCGAGAACGTCAAGATATCGGGTTTCGGCAGCTTCGTGCTGCGCGACAAGAAGGAGCGACTCGGCCGCAATCCGAAAACCGGGGTCGAGGTGCCGATCACGCCGCGCCGGGTGCTGACCTTCCGCGCCAGCCAGAAGCTGAAGGACCGGATCGCCGAAGCCGCGCCTGTCATGATCGGATGACCGTCATGGCGGACGGCAAGGACCCCGGCGCGCTGCGGACCATCGGAGAGGTCGCGGCCGCGCTGGGCGTGCGCCAGCATGTGTTGCGCTACTGGGAGCAGCAATTTCCCATGCTGCGCCCGCTCAAGCGCAGCGGCGGGCGCCGCTATTACCGGCCCGAGGATGTGGCACTGCTGGGGCGGATCGCCACGCTGATCACCCGCGACGGTTACACGCTCAAGGGCGCGCGGCAGGCGATCGAAAAAGCTGGCGACAACGAAATCGGGACCGTAGCCACCGATCCGCCGGTCCGCCCCGCGGACTCGGCGCCTGTCGAGCGTGGCACGCGCGACGACGGGGCGGCAGCGCCTGACCCGGCCACAACGCCCGCATCGCTGCTCCCGGCCCTGCGTCGGATTCGCACCCGTCTGGCCGCCGCTCTGGAGGCTTAGAGCGTGCCGGCGGTCGAT
>JACIYY010000124.1 GCA_014359685.1 Porphyrobacter sp.
TATCGTACCTTCAAGCCGGAGCGCGACGGTCTGTTCTGCGCCCGCATCTTCGGTCCGGTGAAGGATTACGAGTGCCTGTGCGGCAAGTACAAGCGCATGAAGTACAAGGGCGTGGTGTGCGAGAAGTGCGGCGTCGAGGTGACCGTCACCAAGGTCCGCCGCGAGCGGATGGGCCATATCGAGCTGGCCGCGCCGGTCGCCCACATCTGGTTCCTGAAGAGCCTGCCGAGCCGCATCGGCCTGCTGCTCGACATGCAGCTGAAGCAGCTTGAGCGGGTCCTGTATTTCGAAAGCTATATCGTCACCGAGCCGGGCCTGACCCCGCTGGAGCGTTACCAGCTGCTGACCGAGGACGAGCTGCTCGACGCGCAGGACGAGTACGGCGAGGACGCCTTCACCGCCGGCATCGGCGCCGAAGCGGTCAAGAAGATGCTGATGGACCTCGATCTCGCGCAGGAGAAAGAGGATCTGCTCAAGGACTTGGCCGAGACCAAGAGCTCGCTCAAGCCCAAGAAGATCATCAAGCGCCTGAAGGTGGTCGAAAGCTTCATCGACAGCGGCAACAAGCCGGAGTGGATGATCCTCGACGTCGTTCCGGTCATCCCGCCCGAGCTGCGTCCGCTGGTGCCGCTCGATGGCGGCCGCTTCGCCACGTCCGACCTCAACGACCTCTACCGCCGGGTCATCAACCGCAACAACCGGTTGAAGCGGCTGATGGAGCTGCGCGCGCCGGACATCATCGTCCGCAACGAAAAGCGCATGCTGCAAGAAGCGGTCGATGCGCTGTTCGACAATGGCCGTCGTGGCCGGGTCATTACCGGCGCCAACAAGCGGCCGCTGAAGTCGCTGTCCGACATGCTCAAGGGCAAGCAGGGCCGCTTCCGCCAGAACCTGCTCGGCAAGCGGGTCGATTATTCGGGCCGCTCGGTGATCGTCACCGGGCCGGAACTGAAGCTGCACCAGTGCGGCCTGCCCAAGAAGATGGCGCTCGAGCTGTTCAAGCCGTTCATCTACGCCCGGCTCGACGCCAAGGGCCTGTCGATGACGCTCAAGCAGGCCAAGAAGTGGGTCGAGAAGGAGCGCAAGGAGGTCTGGGACATCCTCGACGAGGTGATCCGCGAGCATCCGGTGCTGCTGAACCGCGCGCCCACGCTCCACCGCCTCGGCATCCAGGCGTTCGAGCCGGTGCTGATCGAAGGCAAGGCGATCCAGCTGCATCCGCTGGTGTGCTCGGCCTTCAACGCCGATTTCGACGGCGACCAGATGGCGGTCCACGTCCCGCTGTCGCTGGAAGCGCAGCTGGAGGCGCGGGTGCTGATGATGAGCACCAACAACATCCTCTCGCCCGCCAACGGCAAGCCGATCATCGTGCCCTCGCAGGACATGGTGCTGGGGATCTATTATCTCTCGATGGACCGCGAAGGCGAGCCGGGCGAGGGCATGATCTTGGCCGACATCGCCGAGGTGCACCAGGCGTTGCATGTCGGCGCGGTGACGCTGCACTCCAAGATCACCACGCGGGTTCCGCAGGTGGACGAGAAGGGCAAGGAGTACATGAAGCGCGTCGACACGACGCCCGGCCGGATGCTGATCGCCGAGTGCCTGCCCAAGAGCCACAAGGTGCCCTTCGAAGTCGTCAACCGGCTCCTGACCAAGAAGGAGATCGGCGACGTCATCGATCAGGTCTATCGCCACACCGGCCAGAAGGACACGGTGCTGTTCGCCGACGCGATCATGGGGCTGGGCTTCCGCCACGCCTGCCGCGCCGGCATCTCGTTCGGCAAGGATGACATGATCATCCCCGAGGCCAAGGTGAAGCTGGTCGAGGAAACCAAGGCGCTGGTCGCCGATTACGAGCAGCAGTACCAGGACGGGTTCATCACCCAGCAGGAGAAGTACAACAAGGTGATCGACGCGTGGAGCCGTTGCGGCGACACTGTGGCGGCCGCCATGATGGACGAGATCCGCGCCACGCCCAAGGACGAGAACGGGCGCGAGGCGCCGGTCAACTCGATCTACATGATGAGCCATTCGGGCGCGCGCGGCTCGCCGGCGCAGATGAAGCAGCTGGCCGGGATGCGCGGGCTGATGGCCAAGCCTTCGGGCGAGATCATCGAGACCCCGATCATCTCCAACTTCAAGGAAGGACTGACCGTCCTTGAATATTTCAACTCCACCCACGGCGCCCGCAAGGGCCTGGCCGACACCGCGCTCAAGACGGCGAATTCGGGCTACCTGACCCGCCGCCTGGTCGACGTGTCGCAGGATTGCGTGATCGTCGAAGACGATTGCAAGACCCAGAACGCGCTGGAGATGCGCGCCATCATCCAGGGCGGCTCGGTCATCGCCAGCCTCGGCGAACGCATCCTCGGCCGCACCGTGGCCGAGGACATCGTCAACGTCGCCACCGGAGAGGTGATCGCCAAGGCCGGCACCCTGCTCGATGAACCGATGGTCAAGGCGATCGAGGAGGCCGAGGTGCAGGTCGCCAAGATCCGCTCGCCGCTGGTGTGCGAGGCCGACCAGGGCGTCTGCGGCACCTGCTACGGGCGCGATCTTGCCCGCGGCACGCCGGTGAATATCGGCGAGGCGGTGGGCGTCATCGCCGCCCAGTCGATCGGCGAGCCGGGCACCCAGCTGACGATGCGGACCTTCCACATCGGCGGTGCGGCGCAGGTCAACGAGACCAGCCATCTGGAATCGATCTCCGACGGCAAGGTCGAATATCGCGACATGCCGACGATCATGGACAAGCGCGGCCGCCGCCTGTCGCTCGCCCGCACTGGCGAGATCGCGGTGATCGATCCCGAGGGTCGCGAGCGCGCGATCCACCGCGTGCCTTACGGCACGGTGCTGATGCACGAGAACGGCGCACCGGTGAAGGAAGGCGATCGCCTGGCCGAATGGGACCCGTTCACGCTGCCGATCATCACCGAGCAGTCGGGCGTGGTCCGCTATCAGGACCTTGCCGAAGGCAAGACGATGGAGGAGCGGGTGGACGAGGCGACGGGCATCGCCCAGCGCGTGGTCACCGAATACCGCTCCGCCGGTCGCGCCAAGAAGGAGGATCTGCGTCCGCGCCTGACCCTGCTGGGCGAGGAAGCCGGCTCCAAGGGCGAGGAGACCGAGGCTGCACGCTACATGCTGGCCCCGGGCACCACGCTGTCGGTCGAGGACGGGCAGCGGGTGGAGGCGGGCGACATCCTCGCCCGCGCCAGCCGCGAGGCCGCCAAGACGCGCGACATCACCGGCGGCCTGCCGCGGGTGGCGGAGCTGTTCGAGGCGCGCATCCCCAAGGACAACGCGATCATCGCCAAGATCAGCGGCCGGATCGAATTCGTCCGCGACTACAAGGCCAAGCGCAAGATCGCGATCATCCCGGAAGAGGGCAGCCCGGTCGAATATCTGATCCCCAAGACCAAGGTGATCGACGTCCAGGAAGGCGATTTCGTCAAGAAGGGCGACACGCTGATCTCGGGCAGTCCCAACCCGCACGACATCCTCGAGGTGATGGGCGTGGAGGCGCTGGCCGAATATCTGGTGGCGGAGATCCAGGAGGTCTACCGGCTCCAGGGCGTGAAGATCAACGACAAGCATATCGAGGTGATCGTCCGGCAGATGCTGCAGAAGGTGGAGATCACCGATGGCGGCGACACCACGCTGCTGCCGGGCGAGCAGATCGACCTCGAAGAGATGAACGAGTACAACGCCAGGCTGGGCCGGGGCAAGCAGCCGGCCACCGGCACGCCGGTCCTGCTCGGCATCACCAAGGCGAGCCTGCAGACCCGCTCGTTCATCTCGGCGGCCTCGTTCCAGGAAACCACCCGCGTGCTGACGCAGGCGGCGGTCGAGGGGAAGAAGGACACGCTGATGGGCCTGAAGGAGAACGTCATCGTCGGCCGGCTGATCCCCGCCGGCACCGGCGCGGGCATGAACCGGATGCGCGTTGCCGCCAGCAGCCGCGATGCGGCGATCCGGACCCAGTGGAAGAAGACGCAGGAGGCGCTGATCGCCGCCCGCAACGCTGAGGAAGAGCACGCCGCCGAGCTGGCGCAGGGGCCGGAAGCGGCGATCGGCGACGATCCGCTGGCCCGGATGGAGGGGGAGACCCACGGCACCGATGCCGATGCGGGCGACTACCTGATCGACAGCGACGAGACGCCCGAGAGCCGGCCGGACATCACCGAGGAGTAATCCCCGCCGCCGGCGCCCGTTCTCGCGGCCGAGCCACCAGAAAAGCCCCGCCGGAGCGATCCGGCGGGGCTTTTTTGGCGCCGCACGCCCGCGCAATCACGGGACGGACACGCGGAGCGGGTCGGTGGGCGGTCAGGCCCGCCGCGGCTCGTGCGGTTGGAAATGTTCGGTCTCGCTGTAACCAGCCTCCGCCGGGATCAGGATCGCGGTGCCCCCCTCGCGCTTTTCCGCGCGCGGGTGCACAGTGTAGACGTCGCGCCGCCGGGCGGCGGCCAGCGCGTCGGCGACGGTGGCGCTTTCGGCCAGCCGGCTGACGTTCATCCGGGTCGGGAAAAGGATCGCGGTTTCCCCCCCGGCCGCGCGCTCGAGGATGTCGTTCGGCGCAGCCCATTCCACGGCGACCGTCTCCCTGCCGTCGCAGAACGCGTCCTGCCCGGGCGCGGCAGCGCACAGGAAGAAATGGGTGTCGAAGCGCTTGGGCAGGAAGTCCGGCGTGACCCAATGGCCGAACGGGACGAGATCGCCGAGATGCAGCCTGCCCCCGCTGCTCCTGACGACCTCGATGAACGGTCTGGCTGCATCGCTGCCCGCCGGTGCGGCG
>JACIYY010000125.1 GCA_014359685.1 Porphyrobacter sp.
CAGCGGGCGCGACCTGCTACCCCCTTACAGGCCCGCGGGCTTGTGGCGTGCATTGGCGATGGCGATGCGCCCGTAGAGCGTCGCGCCGCCGGCCGTGCAGTCGCCCGCCGCAAGCTCGGGCGCGCTCGCCGCCAGCTCGCCCGCAAAGCCGTCGCGCAGCCACCCCTCGCCGCTCAGCGACAGGCCGACGCGGCCGAAATCGCTGTCCAGCAGCGCCCGCCCGTCCTCCACGGTCAGGTGCAGGTCGGGCAGTTCGAACGGCGCCGGGGCCTCCTCCTCGCCGAACAGCAGCGGATCGAGCGCGCCCAGGCTGAACCGCCCGTCGATATAGCGGCCGTGGAGACGCGGGCGGACGAGGTGCAGCGCGTCGATGCCGGGCAGGCCGAAGCCGTAGCCGATCCGCACCGTCGCCCGCTCGATGCTGAGGTCGGGCCGCGCCGGGTCGCCGATCACGATGTTGCGCAGCACCGCGCGGCGGGTGCCGATGCTGACGATCTCGTAACGCGCCTCGATCCCCTGCTCGGCCAGGGCGTCGCGCACCACCTCGCTGGCGATCCGCTCGCGGCTCAGCCAGGCAGCCGCCAGCGCGGCCAGCAGCAGCCCCACCACGGCCAGCAGCGCCCACATGCCTCGGCGGCGCCGGACGGGGCGCACCGGCGGTGCCTCGTTATCGGCGTCCACGACCATCCCGGCTCACTTGCGCTGCCGCCCCGGCAAAGGCAATGCGACGCGCGATGGATGGGATGAACAGATCCCCCGCGCCGGCAGCGGGCGCCGCCGGGCCAGCCGGGCACCGCGCGCGGCTGCGCCAGCGCCTGCTGGAGGGCGGCGCCGAGGCGCTGGCCGATTACGAGGTGCTCGAATATCTCCTGTTCGGCGCCTCCGCGCGCGGCGACACCAAGCCGCTGGCCAAGGCGCTGCTGGCCCGTTTCGGCTCGCTGTCGGGGGTGCTCAATGCGGAAGCCGGCGCGCTGCGGCAGATCAGCGGGATCAGCGATGCCGGCATCGGCGCGCTGAAGATCGCGGCGCTGGCGGCGCGGCGCATGGCGCGCAGCGAGGTGCGCCAGCAGCCGGTGCTGGGAAGCTGGCAGGCGCTGCTCGACTATCTGGCGATCGACATGGCGCATCTGACGGTGGAGCGGGTGCGCGTGCTCTATCTCGACACCCGCAACCGCCTGATCCTCGACCATTGGGTCGGCGACGGCACGCTGGACGAAGCCGCGATCCACCCGCGCGAGGTGATCCGGCGCGGCCTCGACCTCGGCGCGGCCGCGCTGATCCTGGTCCACAACCACCCCAGCGGCAATCCCGAGCCCAGCCGCGCCGACGTCCAGATCACCCATCGCATCGCGGAGGCCGGCCGCCTGCTCGGCATCATTGTCCACGACCATGTGATCGTGGGGCGGGAGGGGCATGTCAGCCTGCGGGCGAAGGGCCTGATCTGACAGGTCAGCGGGCGGCGATGCCGAACAGGGCGTAGTAGCGCTCCAGCGACGGAGCGCGGGCGCCGGGCGCCGGGCGCCGGGCGATGCTGGCGGCGCCGCGGATATCGGCGAGGCGCTGCGCACCACCCCGCGCATGAACAGCGAGGACTCCAGGCCGGGGCTCGCCAGCAGCGCCGCGTCGAGATCGGCCAGGGCATCGTCGTAGCGACCGAGGCGGAAATAGGCCATTGCGCGGCTGTCCAGCACCGGCGGCGACCAGTCGGCCGGTTCCACCGAGCGGGTGCACAGGTCGGCCAGATCGTCGATCCGGTAGGCCCAGGCCACCTGGTACCAGCAGCGCGCGTTCAGCACCTCATGTCGGCGAGCAGCCGCGAGCACCGCAGACAGGTGTCAGCGTCGGCTTGCAAGTCGAACGCGGCCGTCAGATCCTCCAGCGCGCGCCTGGTCGTCGGTGCCGGCGCGGAAGGCAGTGCGGCTGAGGGACGGCGTGGGCTCGTCCGGCTCGCTCTCGATCATCGTTGCATAGGCAGGATTGTGGCCGCTGGACCGTGGCCATCAGGCCCGCTCCCTCCGCGTGCATCGGCAGGAGAGCCTTGCGGCCATGACACGCGCAGCCGCGCGAAGCCGGCCCGGAACGGCTCTGCCGGGATCGGCGCGGTGGTCTCCACCTCGCGCTGAAGGCTTGGGCAGACGGAATAACTGTGCGGGTGACGTGCAGGACAGGATGCGCCCACCCGCAGGCGACCGGCATGGTCGCGGTGCGCGACCCGTCGAGCACCCCCCCCGTTCCAGCTGGGTTTCCCGCCGCCGCACGTCGAAGCGCCCGCCGCCTGCAATGACCTGCCTGGGGTGTGCCGCGGTGCGAGGCTTGCCAAGCCGGTGGCCCCGCCCTAGCCGGCGCGCGTCCCCGTCTTTGCCGTTCCGGAGCCGCCGATGGTCCCCCGCTATGCCCGCCCCGCAATGACTGCTCTGTGGGAGCCGGAGGCGAAATATCGCATCTGGTTCGAGATCGAAGCCCATGCCACCCAGAAGCTGGCCGAGCTGGGCCTGGTGCCGCCCTCAGCCGCCAAGGCGCTGTGGGACTGGTGGGCAAGTGGTCCGGCAATCGATGTGGCCGCGATCGACGCGATCGAGGCGGTGACCCGGCACGACGTGATCGCCTTCCTCACCTGGGTCGCCGAACAGGTCGGGGAGGAGGCGCGCTTCATGCATCAGGGGATGACCAGCTCCGACGTGCTCGACACCACTTTGTCGGTGCAGCTGGCGCGCTCCGCCGATCTGCTGCTGGAGGACCTCGACGCGCTGCTGGCGGCGCTGGAGCGGCGCGCGCGCGAGCACAAATACACCCCCACCATCGGCCGCAGCCACGGCATCCATGCCGAGCCGATCACCTTCGGCCTCAAGCTGGCAAGCGCCCATGCCGAATTCGCCCGCTGCCGTGCCCGGCTGGTGGCGGCGCGCGCGGAGATCGCGACCTGCGCGATCAGCGGCGCGGTCGGCACCTTCGCCAATATCGACCCGCAGGTGGAGGCCCATGTCGCCAGCGCGCTGGGCCTGACGCCCGAGCCGATCAGCACCCAGGTGATCCCGCGCGACCGGCACGCGATGTTCTTCGCCACGCTGGGCGTGATCGCCAGCTCGATCGAGCGGCTGGCGATCGAGATCCGCCACCTCCAGCGGACCGAGGTGCTGGAGGCGGAGGAATATTTCGCGCCCGGCCAGAAGGGCTCGTCGGCCATGCCGCACAAGCGCAACCCGGTGCTGACCGAGAACCTGACCGGCCTTGCCCGCATGGTTCGCAGCTATGCGCTGCCGGCGATGGAGAATGTCGCGCTGTGGCACGAACGCGACATCTCCCATTCCTCGGTCGAGCGGTTCATCGGCCCCGATGCCTGCATCACGCTGGATTTCGCGCTCGCGCGGCTGACCGGGGTGGTGGACAGGCTGCTGGTCTATCCGGCGCGGATGCAGGCCAATCTCGACCGGATGGGTGGGTTGGTCCATTCGCAGCGGGTGCTGCTGGCGCTGACCCAGGCCGGACTCAGCCGCGAGGACGCCTACGCCATCGTCCAGCGCAATGCGATGAAGGTGTGGGACAGCGACGGAAAGCTGTCGCTGCTCGACCTGCTGAAGGCCGACCCGGAGGTGACCGCCGTGCTCTCCGACGCGGAGCTGGAGGAGAAGTTCGACCTCGATTATCATTTCCGGCAGGTCGATCACATCTTCGCGCGCGTCTTCGGCTGACCGGCCGGGCCTTGCCGCCGGCGCTTCCCTTGCGCCGCCATTGTCCCTAGCATCCCCTGCGAGAGAGGGAGCAAGGCCGTTGCAAATCATCCGCACGATCGCCTGGGTGCTGCTGCTGGTGGTGCTGCTGGTGTTTTCGATCAACAACTGGAACCCGGTCGAGGTGACGATCTGGGACGGGCTGGTGCTGGAAACCAAGGTGCCGGCACTGGTGGTGCTCGCCTTCCTGCTCGGCCTGGTGCCGATGTGGCTGCTGCATCAGGCGACCCGCTGGCGCCTGCAGCGGCGCGTCGCCGCGCTGGAGTCCGCCGCCCGTGCCGCCGCCATGCCGGCTCCGCCCGCAACGCCGATCCCGATGGCCGGCGCCGCACCGCCCTCGCCCGCACCGGACGCCCCGCCGCAGGCGGCAGCGGAGCCGCAGCCCCGCTCGCCCGGCATCGATCCCCACGGCCCGCGCGAAGCGTGAGCAATCCGGTCTATCTCGCGCTCGACCTGCCGCAGCTCGATGCTGCGCTGGCGCTGGCCCAACGGGTGCGCGAGCATGTCGGCGGGATCAAGCTGGGGCTGGAGTTCTTCTGCGCCCACGGCCACCACGGCGTCCACGAGATCGCCCGGCTCGGCCTGCCGCTGTTCCTCGACCTCAAGCTGCACGATATCCCCAACACCGTGGCCGGCGCGATGCAGGCGATCCGGGTGCTGGAACCGGCCATCGTCACCGTCCATGCTGCCGGCGGCCGGGCGATGATGGAGGATGCCAAGGCCGCCGCCGGGGAACAGTGCAAGGTGGTGGCGGTGACACTGCTGACCAGCCTCGACGGTCGCGACCTCGCCCGCACCGGGGTGGAGGGCAGCGCGCACGATCAGGTGCTGCGGCTGGCCGAGCTGGCGCGCCTCTCGGGCCTCGATGGGGTGGTCTGTTCGGGGCACGAGGTGGCGGCCGTCCATGCCGCGTGGAAGGACGGCTTCCTCGTGGTGCCCGGCCTGCGCCTGCCAGCGGATGGCACCGCCGCCGGCGACCAGAAGCGCACCGTCGCCCCGCGCCAGGCGCGCGATGCCGGCGCCAGCGTGCTGGTCGTCGGCCGCCCGATCAGCCGCGCCGCCGACCCGCTCGCGGCCGCCCGGGCGATCGAGGCGACACTGTAAGATGATTGCGCTCAGCGCCCCCGCTTTCACGAACCGGCGAAAAGGATACAGGCCCGTGAGGTTTCACCGCCCGCTTCTCGCCCTCGCCCTTCCGCTGGCCGCGCTCGCCGCCCGTCCGGCATCGGCGCAGACGGTCGAGCCGGCGGTGGCCATCGCGCCCGGCAACACGCTGCTGACCGTCTCGGCCGAAGGAACCAGCCGGCGTGAACCCGACCTGGCCGTATTCAGCGCCGGCGTCACCACGCAGGGGCCGAGCGCGGCCGAGGCGCTGGGCGAAAACGCGCGGGCGATGACGCGGGTGATCGCCGCGCTGCGCCGTGCCGGCATCGCGGAGCGCGACATCCAGACCAGCAACCTGTCGATCAACCCCGTCTATGCCGACCCGGAACGCGACGCAATGAACGCCGCGCGGGCCAGCGGCCAGCCCTATGTCCCGCCCGCCCCCGATCCGCGGGGCCCGCGAATCCTGTTCTACCAGGTCAGCAATTCGGTGTCGGTGCGCCAGCGCGACCTCGACAGCTTCGGCCAGGTGATCGACACGCTCGCGGCGGCGGGCGCCAATCAGATCAACGGCCCCGCCTTCCAGCTGGACGAGCCCGGCCCCACCCTCGACGAAGCACGGCTGGAGGCGATCGCCACCGCCCGCCAGCGCGCCGAGCTCTACGCCAATGCCACCGGCCTCAGGGTCGCGCGCATCGTCTCGATCACCGAAGCGGGCGGCCATTACGCCCCGCCCGCGATCTTCGTCACAGCCCAACGCGCCGGCGCCCCGCCGCCACCGACCCCGATGCAGCCCGGCGAGCTGGAGATGAACGCAAGCGTCACCGTGCTGTTCGAGCTGGCCCCGCGCTAGGCGCGGCGCTGGCCCCTGTACTGGACCGGGCGGGCCTGCCTGCCCTATGGGGCCGCCGATGAGTCCCCCCATGATCAAGATCTGCGGCCTGTCCACACCCGAAGCCGTCGATGCCGCGGTCGACGCCGGCGCCAGCCATGTCGGCCTGGTCCATCACGAGCCGAGCCCGCGCCACCTGACGCTGGAGCAGGCCGCCGCTTTGCGGGCGCGGGTGCCCGAGCGGGTCAAGGTGGTGCTGCTGCTGGTCAACCAGCAACCCCAGCCCACGGTGGCCGCGCTGGCTGCGGTGCGGCCCGACATCGTCCAGTTCCACGGCACCGAGACACCCGAATGGCTGGCGCTGATCCGCCAGCACATCAAGGTCGGCATCTGGAAGGCGATCGGGGTGCGCGACGAAGGCTCACTCGAGCGGGCGCGGCGCTATCACGGCGCCGCCGACCTGCTGCTCTACGATGCGCCGGCCAGCCGGCTGCCCGGCGGCAATGGCGCGGCGCTCGACTGGGGGCTGCTGGCCGGGCGCGATCATGCGATGCCGTGGGGCCTCGCCGGCGGCCTCACGCCCGGCAATGTCGCCGAGGCCGCGCGTGCAACCGGGGCGCCGCTGGTCGATGTCTCGTCCGGGGTGGAGAGCGCGCCGGGGGTCAAGGCGGTGGACAGGATCAGGGCCTTCTGTCAGGCGGCCAAGGGCCTATGACCCAGCACCAGACCGCCAATTCGTTCCGCAACCAGCCCGACGAGAACGGCCATTTCGGCGCCTTCGGCGGCCGCTATGTCGCCGAAACGCTGATGCCGCTGGTGCTGGAGCTGGAGCGCGAATACCGCGCCGCCAAGG
>JACIYY010000126.1 GCA_014359685.1 Porphyrobacter sp.
TCTTACCCCCACCAACGGCCAGCCGGCCCGGCTGGTCCAGGCCGGCATCGGCTCGTCGAACTTCACGCCCGGCGGCCTGATCACTAGCGGTCCGCGCCGGGGCACCTATTTCGGCGTCATCGACCCGGCCACCGGCCGCGCCACGCTCAACCAGCTGGCCTATGGCGCGGTCAGCGGCCAGTGGATGATCGGGGGCGACTACGATCTCACCAGCGCCAACCATCGCGGCTCCAACTCGCTCGCCAATGACGAGGACCGGATCTCGCTGTTCGGCCGGCTCAGCTACGAGCTCGCCGACTGGCTGACCGTGTTCGGGCAGGCCTCCTACAGCAAGTTCGAAGGATTGAGCTTCTATCAGCAGACGCCCAGCACCGGCGTCTCGATCCGCTCGGACAACGCATTCCTGCCGGCGGAGCTGTACGATCCGGCGGGCACCACCAGCTACACGATCGGCACCTCCAATGCCGGCATCCCGGCCGCAGGCGGGGACACTGTGCGCGAGGTCGAACGCTACGTCGCCGGCGGCAGCGGCGATTTCGACACCGGGGCGATCGGCTGGAGCTGGGACGGCTATTACCAGCACGGCAAGACCACGACTCGCGAACGGCTGGTCAATACCTGGCAGAACGCGCGGATCGCAGCGCAGCAGGATGCGGTGTTCGATGGCTCGGGCAACATCGTGTGCCGGGTCAATATCGATGCCAACGCCGCCAACGACCTGCCCGGTTGCGTGCCGCTCAACCGCATCGGCATCGGCGGGGTCACGCAGGAGGCGCTCGAATTCCTGTTCGCCATCTATCCGGAGCGCGAGCAATATATCACCCAGGACGTGGTCGGTCTGAACTTCTCCACCAGCGAGCTGTTCGAGAACTGGGCCGGCCCGGTCTCGCTGGCCTTCGGCGGCGAGTATCGCGAGGAATCGGTCGACGGCTACACCGATCCGATCAACTACACCACCACCTGGCTGTATGGCAATTACAAGGTCACGAAAGGCTCCTACGATGTGAAGGAAGCCTATGCCGAAACGCTGTTCCCGCTGTTCGAAGGGATGGAGTTCAACGGCGCGGTGCGCGTCACCGATTACTCCACCTCGGGCACGGAGACGACCTGGAAGGCCGGGCTGACCTTCCAGCCGATCGACGATATCCGCCTGCGCGGGACCGTGTCGCGCGACATCCGTGCCCCGAACCTGTCGGAGCTGTTCGATCCCGGCACCGCCCGAACCAATTCGGTCAATGTGCCAACCGCCGGCGGGGTGCGCGCCGACCAGTTCATCCAGAACTTCACCGGCAGCCTCGAACTGACGCCGGAGATTGCGACGACCTATGGCGCAGGGGTGGTCTTCACGCCCCGGTTCCTGCCGGGCTTCGCCCTGTCGGTCGACTATTTCGACATCGAGGTCGAGGATGCGATCGGCTCGATCAGCGCCCAGACCACGGTCGATCTGTGTTTCGAGCAGAACAACCAGACGTTCTGCGACAACATCAACTACGCCGGTTCGACCACCGATATCGAGACGATCGACCTCACCTACATCAACTTCGCCAGCCAGACGGCCAAGGGCGTCGACATCGAAGCCAGCTACCGCGCCCCCGTCGGCCCCGGAGACCTCACCCTGCGGGCGCTCGGCACCTATACGATCGAGAATGTCAGCGACAACGGGATCGACGCACCCAACGATGCGGCTGGGGTCAATGCCGGCGGCGGGGTCCCGACCTTCACCTACCGCGCTTCCGCCGGCTACGCATTCGACACCGGCTTTGCCGTCGTGCTGGTCGGGCGCGGCTTCACCGATGGCGTCTATGACAACGACTACATCGAATGCACCAGCGGGTGCCCGCCGACCGACCCGACACGGCGCACGATCAACGACAACGACATCGACGGCACATTCTACCTCGATGCGAACTTCACCTACGAATTCACCGTCGCGCAGACGCAGGTCGAGGCGCTGTTCGCGGTCAAGAACGTGTTCGACACCGATCCGG
The DNA here is from genome assembly GCA_014359685.1 of Porphyrobacter sp. Taxonomy (GTDB): domain Bacteria; phylum Pseudomonadota; class Alphaproteobacteria; order Sphingomonadales; family Sphingomonadaceae; genus Croceibacterium. Next base: position 1,989 of record JACIYY010000126.1, read on the forward strand.
TGCTGGTCGGCATCGGGCCGGACGGCAACAATGCCCCCGCCTACCCGCAGACCAATCGCGGCCTCTACGACACGTTCGGCCGGGTGTTCCGCCTCGGCCTGCGCGTCCGTTACTGATCCCCTGCCATCTCACCTGCCCGAGAGGACCAACCGATGAAACCGCTCCGCCGATCCGCGCTCACCGCGCTCGCCACCATCTCGCTGTTCACCGCCATCCAGCCCGCGCAGGCCGAGGCGCCGCCCGCGCTCAAGCAGGCCACCGCCGCCGAGGTGGAGGAGCGCGCCAAGCTGGTGCAGGAGATGGTCGATTCGCTGTTCAGCTTCGCGGAGCCGGGCTTTCAGGAGTTCCGGACGATGGAATACGTCACCGGCATCCTCGAACAGAACGGCTTTGCCATCGAGAAGGGCGCCGCCGGCATCCCCACCGCCTGGACCGCAACCTGGAGCCACGGCAGCGGCGGACCGAAGATCGCGCTGGGCAGCGATGTCGACGCGCTGCTCGGGCTCAGCCAGAAGCCCGGCAGCCCGGCGCTGGTCCCGCAGGTCGAAGGCGCACCCGGCCATGGCGAGGGGCACAATAGCGGCATCCCGGCAATGGTCGCAGCGGCGCTGGCGGCCAAGGAGGTGATGGTCGCCAACAACATCCCCGGCACGCTGATGATCTGGCCCGGAATCGCCGAGGAGTTGCTGGCGACCAAGGCCTATTACGTGCGCGCGGGGATGTTCGACGATGTCGATGCGACGATCTTCACCCATGTCGCCACCAGCTTTGGCACCAGCTACGGCGATTCCGGCGGCAACGGCATGGTCAGCGTCGAATACACCTTCAAGGGCAGCTCCTCGCACGGCGCCGGCGCGCCGTGGCTGGGGCGCAGCGCGCTCGACGGGGTGGAACTGATGAACACCGCCTGGAACATGCGGCGAGAGCATCTGTATCCGACCCAGCGGTCGCACTACGTCATCACCAATGGCGGCGGCCAGCCCAACATCGTGCCCGACACCGCCTCGGTCTGGTACTATTTCCGCGAACGCGAGTTCGCTTCGATCCGGAACCTCTACGAAACCGGCAACCGCATCGCCGAAGCGGCGGCGATGGGCACCGACACCACCGTCACCCGCCGGGTGCTCGGCTATGCCGCGCCGCAGCACGGCAACAAGCCGCTCGCCGAAGCCGCGCAGCGCAATATCGAGGCGGTCGGAATGCCGCAATGGAGCGCCGCCGACCAGGCCTTCGCCCGCGCCGCGCAGGAGACCAACAGCCGCGAGGTCGAACCGCTGGGGAGCGAGGTCAGCGCGCTCGAGGCGCCGCCCGAATTCTCGCTTGGCGGCGGGTCGGACGATATCGGCGACATCATGTGGAAGGTGCCCACGATCACCATCCGCTACCCCTCCAACATCCCCAACATGATCGGCCACCACCAGACCGCGGCGATCGCCATGGCCACGCCCATCGCCCACAAGGGCGCGGTGGCCGGCGCCAAGGCGGTGGCGCTGACCGTGCTCGACCTGCTGACCACGCCCGCGCTGATCGAGGAGGCGAAAGCCTATCAGCGCGACGTGCAATTCGCCGAGCAGAGCTACGACCCGGTGCTGACCCCGGAAGACCAGCCGGCGATCCACCTCAACCAGGACGTGATGGCGCGGATGCGCCCGCAGATGGAGCCGCTCTACTACGATCCGTCGCGCTACGATTCCTACCTTGAGCAGATCGGCGTCGATTACGAGGCGGCCGCGCGGCGCTGACCGGCCCGTCCCGCTGCGGCGCGCCGGCACCCGCCCGGCGCGCCCTCAGCGGGGCGAGCCGCCGACCTTCTTCAAATGCCGGGCAACCGCGCGCTGCTCGGTCTTTTGCAGCCATTGCTCGATCGTCAGATCGCCTTCCGCCACGTCGGCGAGCACCGCCCCGCGCGCCCCCATCGGCTTGTCGGGCCCCACGGTGGTATCAATCGTCGTCTGGCGCTCGATCTCCGCATTGAGCAGCGCGCCGGCCAAGACCCCGTAGGCCGACAGGAACAGCCACATCAGGAACACCACCACCGCCGACAGCGAGCCGTAGGTGGCGTTGTAATCGCTGATATAGGCGACGTAGAACGAGAAGCCGAACGAGATCAGCAGCCATAACAGCGTCGCCAGCAGCGCGCCGGGCGCCAGCCACCGCCAGCGCGCGGGGCGGCGATCGGGTCCGAAGCGCATGATGATCGCAAACCCGCTGCTGCCCAGCAGGATCGCCGCCGCCCAGGTCAGCAGCTCGAACAGTGTCTGCGTGCCGGCGCCCAGCTCGATCAGCGAATCGGCCCGCGTCTGCAACCACGCGAACACGCCCCCGCTGATGACGCCGGTCAGCGCGACCAGGATCGCCGCCAGCGTCAGCCCGAAGGCGCGCAGCGTCAGGCTGACGATGCCGCGGGTCTCATGCTCCTCGTTGATGATGTTGAGGGCGCCGATCATCCCGCTGGCCGCCCGGCTGCCGCCATAGATGGCGAAGACCAGCGCAATCACCAGCGCCACCCCCGTCACCCCGCTGTTGGCGGCGACCGCGCCCATCAGCTGCTCCTCGATCAGCGCCGCCGCCTCGGGCGGGACCGCTTCGGTCACCGATCGCATCTGCCGCTGCACCATCTGCGGGTCGCCGATCAGCCCGTAGAGCATCACCGTCGCGGCGATCAGTGGGGTCAGCGCCAGGAACACGAAGAAGGCCACGCCTGCGCCCAGCAGCGACAGGTTGTGAAAGCCCCACATCGCGTACATCCGCTTCAGGATCGCCGCCCATGCGGGCTTGGGCATGGCCAGCGGCGAGTTGGCGGTTGCACCCGGCGCCGCTTTCGTGGATGCCTGCGGCGACACCGAACGTGTCGCAGTTTCAGGTAGTTCGCCCCCGTCTGCCGGGCCGGTGCTCGCGTCGTCGGATGCCAATGTGAGGGTTCCCTTGCTGGATGCGTAGGACGGCGTTGCGCAGACCTTCAACCGGCGATCGCCGGAAATGTGCCGCAGCGGCGCGGATCGCCGGCGGCACGCTGGCGCTCGGCCTGGCCCTGTGCGCCGCGTCGGCTGCGGCTCAGGACCAGCCCCAAAGCGGGGCGCAGGACACCGCCACCCCCGGCGCGATCGGCCTGCCCGCGCCGGCGCCCGCATCGCAGCCTGCGGTCCCCGCCCCGCCGCCCGACGCCGCGCTGCCGGCGATCGAGCCGATCATTTCGGACGCGGAGTTCGAGGCTGCGGTGCCGCCGCTCGATCCGGCCGGGGATGCCCAGCTGCTCGGCCCGCTGGAATCGATCGACGCGTTCGAGCAGCGCCTGCTGGCCGAACAGGCCGGGGCCGAAGCCGATGCCGATCCGGAACGCGGCGAGGCCCCGCCGCTCG
>JACIYY010000127.1 GCA_014359685.1 Porphyrobacter sp.
CTTCAACTGGATGGAGAATATCCAGCCGTGGTGTGTGTCCCGGCAATTGTGGTGGGGGCACCGGATTCCGGCGTGGTATGGCTTCAACAGGGACGAGACGGGGGTTCCTGTAAGCTGGAAACCCGGTTCCGATCGGCCCAACCCCTCTTTCACAGAGGTACAAGTTCCCTTCGTGGCCGAAACTCTAGACGAAGCTCAGCGGCTAGCTCGAGAATACTATGTCGGTGTGGAGCCCGACGCCCCCTTCGAGATCGTTTCGGACGCAGTTGCTGGATCTAAGAGTCTCGTCGGCGGCTTTATCCCGCTATGGCAGGACCCCGACGTCCTCGACACCTGGTTCTCGTCCGCTTTGTGGCCCTTCGCCACGCTCGGCTGGCCCGACGCCGACGCGCCGCTGCTCGCCAAGCACTACCCCAACGACCTGCTGATCTCCGGCTTCGACATCCTGTTCTTCTGGGATGCGCGGATGGCGATGATGGGCATGCATCTGATGGGGGAGGTGCCGTGGAAGCGGCTCTATCTCCACGGGCTGGTCCGCGCGGCCGATGGCGCCAAGATGAGCAAGTCCAAGGGCAATGTGGTCGATCCGCTGGGTCTGATCGATCGCTACGGCGCCGATGCGCTGCGCTTCTTCATGGCGGCGATGGAGAGCCAGGGCCGCGACGTGAAGATGGATGAAAGCCGCGTCGAAGGCTATCGCAACTTCGCCACCAAGCTGTGGAACGCGGCGCGCTTCTGCCAGAGCAACGGCATCGGCGCATCGCCGGACCTCGCGGCTCCCCAAGCGCAGAGCGCGGTCAATCGCTGGATCATCGGCGAGGTGGTCGAAACCCTCGCCGCCCTCGACAAGGCGATGGCCGAGCTGCGCTTCGATGCGGCGGCCAATGCGATCTACCACTTCGTGTGGGACAGGTTCTGCGACTGGTATCTGGAGCTGATCAAGGGCCAGATCGACGCGGAAACCCGTGCGGTTGCCGGCTGGGTGCTCGACCAGATCCTGGTGATGCTCCACCCGTTCATGCCCTTCGTCACCGAAGAGCTGTGGCACGCGCAGGGCGAGCGGCCATATGCGCTGATCGTGGCCCGCTGGCCCCAGCCGCAGGCGCAGGTCGATGCCGCGGCCAAGGCGGAGGTCGAATGGCTGATCGGCCTCACCAGCGCGGTGCGCGCGGCCAGGAACGAGCTGGGGATCGCGCCGGGCGCAAGGCTGGAGGCCTTCCTTGCGCAGCCCTCTGCCACGGCGCGTGCGGTGATCGGCGGACACAGCGCCGCGATCGAGCGGCTGGCGCGGCTGTCCGCCGTGCGGTTCGAGGATGCCCCGGCCGGGGCGGCGATGCAGGTGGCGAGCGGGGCCGACCAGTTCGTCCTGCCGCTGGGCGGCGTGATCGACATCGCCGCGGAGAAGGCCCGGCTGGCCAAGGCGCGCGATGCGGCGGAGAAGGAGGCACAGGCGCTCGCCAGGCGGCTCGGCAATCCGGCCTTCATGGAAAAGGCCAAGCCGGAGGCGATCGACAAGGCCCGCGCCGACCATGCCCACCATGCGGCGGAGGTCGAACGGCTCGATGCGGCGCTGGCGCGGCTCGGCTAGGCCGCCGTGCCATGCCGCTGACCCTCGCCACCAAGGCGCCGGGCGAGCCGGAGATCTTCGCCTCGCTCCAGGGCGAAGGGCCGAGCGCGGGCAAGCCGGTCGCCTTCATCCGCCTGTCGCGCTGCAACCTCGCCTGCCAATGGTGCGATACCGCCTACACCTGGCGCTTCTCCGGAGACGAGCGCCCTCACCGCAATGCCATCACCTTCGCCCGCGCCGAGAACCAGATCGTCCTGTCGGAAGAGGAGGCCGCTGGCCGCATCGCCGCTCTGGCCAAGCCACGCCTGGTCATCACCGGGGGCGAGCCGCTGCTGCAGGGCGCGGCGCTGGCGCGGATGCTGGCGCTGCTGCCCGGCATGGCCGTGGAGGTCGAGACCAACGGGACCGTGGCCCCGCACCCGGCGCTCGGCCCGCTGATCGAGCAGTTCAATGTCAGCCCCAAGCTCGCCCATTCGGGCAATCGGGCCGACCTTGCCTTGCCGCCGGAACGGCTGGCGCAATGGGCGGCAGAGCCGCGCGCGATCTTCAAGTTCGTGGTCGCACAGCCGGCCGATCTGGACGAGGTGCTGGCGCTGGCGGGCCGCTTCGCCATTTCCCGCGCGCGCATCTGGCTGATGGCCGAAGGCACCGACAGCGCCACGCTCGCCCGGCGCGAGCGCTGGCTGGCAGAGCTGTGCCTCGCGCACGACCTGGCCCTGTCGCGGCGGCTGCATATCGACCTGTATGGCGATACCAGGGGGACCTGAGCCTCGGCTTCTCGCCAGGGCCAGCGCTGTCTGGCGCAGGCTGCGGGTGGCGGCCGACGGCGCGGCCAAGATTGCGCTGGACCGGGACCGGCACCGCTCGCTACTTGTCGCCCCACTGGGCCGGCGCAGCGACCAGATCCGCCGCTGAACAAAAGGAATCGGCATGGCCACGGCATCGCGTGACAAGCGGGCGCTGATCACCGGAGTGACCGGACAGGACGGCGCCTATCTTGCCCGCTTGCTGCTGGACAAGGGATACGAGGTTCACGGCATCAAGCGCCGCTCCTCCTCCTTCAACACCGGGCGGATCGAGGACATCTATCAGGACCCGCACGACAGCGCCCAGCGCTTCTTCCTGCATTACGGCGATCTCACCGATGCAACCAACCTGATCCGCCTCGTGCAGAGGTCCAGCCCACCGAAATCTACAACCTCGCCGCGCAGAGCCATGTTGCGGTCAGTTTCGAAACCCCCGAATACACCGCCAATGCCGACGGCATCGGCACGCTGCGCCTGCTGGAGGCGGGGTCCTCGTGCATCTACCCCAAATTCGCGCCTCAGCCGATTCCGGAGGAGGCGCTGCTGACCGGGCCGCTGGAGCCGGCCAACCAATGGTGTGCGATCGCCAAGACCGCCGGCATCAAGCTGTGCCAGGCCTATCGCCGGCAATATGGCTGCGACTATATCAGCGCCATGCCGACGAACCTGTATGGTCCGGGCGACAGGTACGATCTTGCCGACAGCCATGTGCTCCCCGGCGCTGATCCGCAACGCCCACGAGGCCAGGCTGGCGGGTGCCCGCAGGATCGAGAGCTGGGGCACCGGAACGCCGCGCCGCGAATTCCTCCACGTCGATGACCTCGCCGGTGGCTGCGTGTTCCTGCTGAAGCACTATTCGGGCGAGGAGCACGTCAATCTGGGGTCGGGGCAGGACATCGCGATCAGCGACCCGGCCGATCTGGTGTGCGAGGTGGTCGGCTTCCGCGGGCAGGTGACGAGGGATACCAGCAAGCCCGACGGCCCCCCCCCCGCAAGCTGATGAGCGGCGACAGGATCGCCGCCATGGGCTGAGCGCCGACGATCGGCCTGCGCGAAGGGATCGCCAGCGCCTATGCCGATTTCCTGACCCGGCACGGGCACAGGGCACGGCCGGCTGACCTCCAGCTGAGCGGCACCTGGCAAGGCACGGTCGCGCTCGAACGGTCGGTCGATGGCGGCTGACCGCGCTGCCGGCCGATTGCTACGAACCCTATCTGACGCCCACGGCCTACGCCCTGCGCGAACGCGGCCTGTCGGGCGGGATGGCGGTCGGCTGGCGGCTGACCGCCGCCGGCCGGGCGCTGGCGGAGGCGGAGCGGCGGGGCTGACGCATGATCGACGGGAGGCCCGGTGATCAGGCCGCCTCGCCAGCGGCGGCCGCAGCCTCGCCGGGCGGCTCCCGCCACGCCAGCCTCGGCTTGCGGGCGGCGGCCGTCTCGTCGACCCGCCGGCGCGGCGCCAGCAGCGGCGCCTGGGCCAGCGAGGCATCGCCGGAATTGGCCCGCTCCGCCACCGCGCGCAGCGAGGCGATGAACTGGTCGAGGCTGGCCTTGCTCTCGGATTCGGTCGGCTCGACCAGCATCGCCCCGTGGACGACGAGCGGGAAATACATCGTCATCGGGTGGAACCCCTCGTCGATCAGCGCCTTGGCGGCATCGAGCGTGGTCACCCCCGCAGCGAAGCGATCGTCGCTGAACAGCGCCTCGTGCATGCACGGCCCGCTGGCGGCGAACGGCGCGTCGAGCACGTCTTCCAGGCTGCGCAGCACGTAATTGGCATTGAGCACCGCGTCGCCCGCCACCTGCCGCAGCCCGTCGGCCCCGTGGCTGAGAAGATAGGCCAGGGCGCGGGTGAACATCCCCATCTGGCCGTGAAACGCGCTCATCCGCCCGAAGGAGTGCGGGTGCCGATCGCCGACCGTCTCCTCCTCCACCAGCGTCAGATAGCCATCGGCGTGGCGTTCGGTGAAGGGCAAGGGGCCATAGGGGCTGAGCGCCTCCGACAGCACCACCGGGCCGGAGCCCGGGCCGCCGCCGCCATGCGGGGTGGAGAAGGTCTTGTGCAGGTTGATGTGCATCGCATCGATGCCGAGATCGCCCGGCCGCACCCGCCCGACGATGGCGTTGAAGTTGGCCCCGTCGCAATAGACATAGCCGCCCGCCGCGTGCACCGCGTCGGAGATCGCCTTCATGTCCCGCTCGAACAGCCCGCAGGTGTTGGGGTTGGTGATCATCACCCCCGCCACGTCCGGCCCCAGCCGGGCGGTCAGCGCCGCGAGGTCGACCCGCCCTTGCGCATTGGCGGGGATGCCCTCCACCGCGAAGCCGGCGAAGGCGGCGGTGGCCGGATTGGTGCCGTGGGCGCTTTCCGGAACCAGGATCACGCGCCGGTTCTCGCCGCGCGCTTCCAGCGCCGCCTTGATGCACAGGATGCCGCACAGCTCGCCATGGGCGCCGGCCTTGGGGGTCATGGCGACGCCGTGCATCCCGGTCAGCTTGATCAGCCACATCGCCAGCTCGTTGATGACTTCGAGCGCGCCCTGCACCGTATCGACCGGCTGCAACGGATGCAGGTCGGCGAAGCCGGGCAGGCGGGCGACCTTCTCGTTGAGGCGCGGATTGTGCTTCATCGTGCAGCTGCCGAGCGGGAAGATCCCGCAATCGATGGCGTAATTCTGGCGGCTGAGGCGCGTGTAATGGCGCACCGTCTCCGGCTCCGACAGGCCGGGCAGGCCGATCGGCGCGCGCCGCTCCAGCCCGCCCAGCCGGTTGGCGGCGCCCGGCTGCGGCGCCGGCAGGTCGACGCCGGTGGTGGCGGTGGTGCCGATCTCGAAGATCAGCCGCTCCTCCAGCATCAGGCCGCGATTGCCGCTGACCGTGGCCCCCCCGGCCGCGCCGTCGGGCGCCTCGGGGGTGCCGGGTTTCCAGCCGCTGCGATTGGGCGCGTTCATGCCAGCACCTCCTTCAGGCCAGCGGCGAGGGCATCGATATCCTCTTCGCTGGCGGTTTCGGTAACCGCCACCAGCAGGCCGCCGGCCAGATCCGGATGGCCGGGATAGAGGCGCCCCAGCGACACCCCGGCGAGCACGCCGCGGCTGGCCAGCTCGCGCACCGCGACCCGCGCATCGCCGCTCAGCCGCAGGGCGAATTCGTTGAAGAAGCTGTCATTGACCAGCTCGACACCGGGCACGGCCGCAAGCCGGTCGGCGGCGAGGCAGGCGAGGCGGTGGTTCTCCGCCGCCAGCGCGCGCAGCCCGGCCTCGCCCAGCAAGGTCATGTGGATCGAAAAGGCCAGCGCGCACAGGCCCGAATTGGTGCAGATATTGCTGGTCGCCTTCTCCCGCCGGATGTGCTGCTCGCGGGTCGAGAGCGTCAGCACGAAGCTGCGCTGGCCGGCGGCATCGACGGTCTCGCCGCACAGCCGGCCCGGCATCTGGCGGACGAACTTCTCGCGCGTGGCGAACAGGCCCAGATAGGGACCGCCGAATTGCAGCCCGACGCCCAGCGACTGCCCCTCGCCGACGACGATATCCGCCCCCAGCTCGCCGGGGCTGCGGATCGCGCCGAGCGCCACCGGCTCGGTCACCACCGCCACCAGCAGCGCGCCCTTGGCATGGGCCGCCTCGGCGATGGCGGCAAGGTCGGGCAGGCGGCCGAGGATATCGGGATACTGGACCAGCACGCAGCTCGTCTCCGCATCGATTGCGGCGATCAGCGCCGCCTCGCCGCAGCCGGGCTCCAGCCGGGGCGGCGCGGAGGTGATCGCATCGCCGGTGAAGCGCGCCATGGTGGTGATGGTGGACACGTAATGCGGGTGCAGCCCGTCGGCCAGCAGCACCGCGCCGCGCCGGGTGATCCGCCGGGCCATCACCACCGCCTCCCAGCTGGCGGTGGACCCGTCATACATCGAGGCATTGGCCACCTCGCAGCCCAGCAGCCGCGCGACCTGGCTCTGGAACTCGAACAGCATCTGCAGCGTGCCCTGCGCGATTTCCGGCTGGTAGGGGGTGTACGCGGTCAGGAACTCGCCGCGCTGGATCAGGTGATCGACGCTGGCCGGGATATGGTGCCGGTAGGCGCCTGCCCCCAGAAAGAACGGCGCATCGGCCGCCGAAAGGTTGCGCGCGGCAAGCCGCGTCATGTGCCGGTCGACCGCAGCCTCGCCCGCATGGGAGGGCAGCCCCTCGATCGGCGCGTCGAGCCGCGCGGCATCGGGCACGTCGGCGAACAGGGCATCGACCGAGGCAACGCCGATCACGTCGAGCATGGCGGCGCGGTCGTCATCGGTCAGGGGCAGGTAACGCATGGGGGCGGGCAGTCCTGTTGGAGCGGGCGTCAGTCGAGCGAGGCCACGAAGGCGTCATAGGCGGCCTTGTCCATCAGGCCCTCCAGCTCGGCGGGATCGGCGATGGTCAGGCGGAAGAACCAGCCTTGGCCCTCAGGGTCGGAGTTCACCAGCGCGGGGTCGTCTCCCAGCGCCTCGTTGGCCTGCGTGACCGTGCCCGACACGGGCGAATAGACGTCCGACGCCGCCTTCACCGATTCGACTGTGGCAGCCTCGCCACCTTTCACCAGTTCGGTTCCCGTCTCGGGCACTTCGATGAACACCAGGTCGCCCAGCTGGCTCTGCGCGTAATCGGTGATGCCGATTGTGGCGGTGCCGCCCTCCACATCGATCCACTCGTGTTCCTCGGTGAAATAGCGGGCCATCAGGCGCCTCCGTTGCGGTGATAATGATGGGGGACAAACGGCATCCTGACCACCGTAGCGGGGAGCCGCCGGCCGCGCACCTGCGCCTCCAGCACGGTGCCCTCGGCGGCGTGGTCGCGCGCGACATAGGCCATGGCGATCGGCTGGCCCAGCGTCGGCGAGAAGCCGCCCGATGTGACCCGCCCGACCTCCTGCTCGCCGCGGAACAGGGCCGAGCCCTCGCGCGCGGCCATCCGCCCGTCGAGCTTGAGCCCGACCCGGCGCATGGGCGGCTTGTCGGCCAGCAGCGCCACAATCCGCTCTGCGCCCGGAAAACCGCCGCCGGCCCGGCGCGCCTTGCTGATGGCGAAGGCGAGGCCGGCGCTGACCGGATCGGTCTCGGGGCCGAGATCGTGGCCGTAGAGCGGCAGCCCCGCCTCCAGCCGCAGCGAATCGCGCGCGCCCAGCCCGATCGGGCGCACCGCGGCCTCGGCGCACAATCGCTCGGCCAGCGCCTGCGCCAGCGCCGCCGGCAGCGACAGCTCGAACCCGTCCTCGCCGGTATAGCCGGAGCGGCCGATGCCGATCCGTGCCCCTTCGAAGCGGCGCGCGGTGCTCTGCATGAACGCGATCTCGTCGCCGACGCCGGGGAGCAGCCGGTCGAGCACCATCGCCGCCTCCGGCCCCTGCAGGGCCAGCAGCGCGTGGTCGGTCAGATGGGCGATGCTCACCCCGGCGGGCAGGCGCGCCGCGATATAAGCGATGTCATCGTGCTTGGTCGCGCCATTGACCACCAGATAGAACGCCGTGCCCTCCCCGGTGGAGAGGTTGGTGACGATCAGGTCGTCGAGAATGCCGCCGTTCTCGTCCAGCAGCAGCGAATAGCGCATTCGCCCCGGCGCCAGCGAGGCGAGATCCGCCGGCAGCAGCGCCTCCAGCGCCGCCGCCGCCCCCGGCCCGGACACGATCAGCTGGCCCATATGGCTGACATCGAACAGCCCGGCGTGGCTGCGCGTCCACTCATGCTCGGCGATGATCCCGTCGCGATACTGGATCGGCATCCAATAGCCGGCAAACGGCACCATCCGCGCAGCCCGCGCCCGGTGCCAGGCGTCGAGCGGCAGGGCCTGGGTCTGTTCAGCGGTGGTGGTCTCGGTCATGGCAAGTCCAGGGTCCGCCCGGGTCCGGCACCCAGCCGGATCGCGTGCGGAGGAGTGAATCCACAGGCCGCCCGCGAGCGCGCCCGATGCCGGGGTGCGGCTAACACCATGGCGTCGCGAGCGAAAGAGCGGCGTCGCAGGCGAAACAGCCGGTCGCCCCGGCCGCGTCACTGGCCATGCCAGTCACCCGAACCGCCGATCGGCATCCCCGGCGGGATCGCGGGCACCCGCGCGCGCTCTGCCAGCAGCGGCGCCAGCCGGTCCTCGTCGCCCAGCAGCCCGCCGACATAGGCCGCCCACGCCCCGTCCTCTCCGCTCCCGCCGCGCCCCAGCCGGGCGGCAATCGCGTCGAGGCGGCTGGCGAGGACGGCAGCGACATCGGGCGAGGTGTCCGGGTCGCGCTGGGTCGCGGCCATCGTCAGGACGGTGCGATAGGCGATCCGCCGCGCCACCGCATCGGGCCTGATCGCAACGACCTGCCGGTCGAGCGCCTCCAGCACCTCGCCGACGCCCGGCAGGGCGGGATCGCGGCGGTTCTGTTCGAACAGGCGAGTGAGGCGCGCGGGCGCGAGCAAGCTGTCGAGCGTCAGCTGCGCCGCAGCGTCCGCCGCCACCAGCGGGTCGAAAGCCGCTGCGCCGGCATTGGCGAACACCTCGGTATTGAACTGCGGGTCGGGCAGGCTGGTGGTCGGCACCGACAGCAGCGGCACCAGCCGGTCCGGCACCGTCAGCCGCGCCGGCGCCAGCGTGCCGACCAGCGCCGTGATCGCCGCGCGCTGGGTCGCCGCCGCGAAGGGCGCGGGCAGCGGACGGTTGTCGCCGCGCACCTTGTATTGGTAAGCCAGCCCGCCGATCACCTTGCCGGCGGCATCCACGTCGTAACGGTGGAGCAGCCACAGCGGCACGAACTTGCGCCGCAGATTGGCGAGCGGCTCGTCCGGCAGCAGCACCTGCTCGCCGAACGCGGCAAGGCCCAGCTCGCGCACCGCGAGCGTGTTGGCGAGCGCGGCCAGCGGGTCGGGGCCGTCATCCCACATGCTGCCGATCGGGCTCGGCAGATCGGGGCTGCGCCCGTCAATGTCGGAGATGAAGGCCAGCCCTGCCGCCGCTTGCGCTTCCTCGCGCGCGGCGGCATCGGGGTCGACGCCCGGCGCGGGGTCGGCATAGAGCCAGTCGACCGCGAAATCGTCCCACGCCCCGCCCCCGGTCGCATAGGCGTCCGACAGGTCGATCCGCCCGTCGGTGATCCTGATGCGCGGCGGCGGGTAATCCATCACCGTGGTGCGCCCCTGCGTGCTGCCGGCGAAATTGTGCATGAAGCCGATGGCGTGGCCGACCTCATGCGCGCCGAGCTGGCGCATCCGGTCGAGCGCGACGCGCACCGGATCGTTGGGTCCGCCGGTGCCGTTCTGGGCAGTGCCGACCAGCGATTCGAAGATGGCGATGTCCTGCCGCACGCGCAGCGCGCCGATCACCACATTGCCCTTGATGATCTCGCCGGTGCGCGGGTCGCGGATGCCGCCGCCATAGGACCAGCCGCGCGTCAGCCGGTTGGCCCAGTTCACCATGTTGTAGCGCACGTCGAGCGGATCGGCGCCCTCGGGCAGGATCTCGGCGCGGAAGGCGCCGATCAGTCCGGCCCGCTCGAACGAGCGCGACCAATAGTTCACCCCCTCCATCAGCGCGCTCCGCACCGGCTCGGGCGCGGCGGGGTCGATATAGAACACGATCGGCTTCTTGACCGTCGAGCGTTCGGCGGTGGGATCGGTCTTCTCCAGCCGGAACCGCGCGGCCAGCTGGACCGCCACCGGCTGGCCCAGCGCGGCGCCGTAATCGTAGATCAGCGGCCCGAAAACGGGCGCGCGCGGATCGGCGAGGCGGGGGACGAAGCCCGGCTCCGGCAGGCGGACGATGCTGTGATGGACGGTAAAGCTGATCTGGCGCGGATCGGGCGCCAGCATCCGCGCCTCGCCCCCCGGCGCATCGGAGGTGAAGGTCTGCACCGCATCGATCTCGAGATTGTCGGGAAAGACCTTCAGCGATGCGGTGTCCACCGCGCTCAGCTGCGGGGCCAGCCGGTAATTCCTGCCCTCGCCGTTCAGCGCGGCGGCGATGCCGATCGCGTCCTGCGACAGGAACGGCGCCATGTCGACCACCAGCGCCCCGTTGCCCTGCGCGGTGACCACCGGCAGCATCGCCGCCACGGTGAAGGGAAAGCTCTCGCGCGCCCCGCGCTCGGTCGCGGCATCGCCGCTGGCGCGGAAGCGCGGGTTCTCGAACACCGCCGCGACCTTCTCGCCCATCCGGCGAAAGCACAGCACCTGCTCGTCCCCCACCATCCCGCGGTCGAGCCGGATGGTGGGAGAGCCCAGCCCGCTGCGCAGCGAGCTGGCATGGATGTAGCAGCCCGAACGCCCCTCGGCATCGGGCGCGGGCAGGGTGACATGGATCGTTGCGTCGGCCGGGCGGATCGCGGTGGCGAAGAGCGGCGCCTCCTGCGCCAGGGCCAGTCCGGGCACCAGCGCCGCCGCCGCCAGCAGCGCCGCCAGCCGGCGCCGCGCGATCCTCCGGCCCGGAGACTGCCCCGGAGACTGCATTGTGTTTTCTCGTGCCATGTTTGCCCCCCGGGGTGGATGGATTCCCGTCGAGCCGGAGGAATAGCATTCCTGCCCTTGCATATCCTCGGAAAAGCGGCATCACCTAGCGGCGAGTTCGACGGTATCCAGCAGAAAAGGATCAGTTTGCGATGGAAAGCCCCACCAAAGGTCTCGACCGAACCGACTTCCGCGTGCTGCGCGCGCTGGTCGAGGACGGGCGCGCCGCCGATGTCAGCCTGGGCGAGAGGGTCAACCTCTCCAGCACCGCTGTGGCCCGCCGCCGCAAGCTGCTGGAGGAGCGCGGGATCATCTCCGGCTACAGCGCCATCGTCGACCAGAAGAAGCTCGGCTTCACGATCACCGTCCTGGTTCTGATCGAGCTCAGCTCGCAGGCGGAAAGCCGGCTGGAGGAGTTCGAGGAGGCGGTGATGCGCTGCCCGTCAATGTCCTTTTGCAGCTTCATCTCGGGCGAGAACGATTTCATGATGCTGATCAACGTGCGCTCCTTCGACCATTACGACGCCGTCTACCGGCGCGAACTGTCGAACCTGCCGCACGTCGCCAAGATCCGCAGCAGCTTCCTGCTGCGCGAGGTTGCCCGCTTCCGTCTGGCGCCGGCGGTGCTCGAATCGAGCTAGGCGGATCGCGGCGGGCAAAACAACTCGCGGCGGAATCGTTCGCAGGATCAATCATTCGCGCACGATAGCGTCATTCCTTCTGACGGCGGGCGAAACATTTGTCGTTAACCCAAGGGGGCTTTGCACTATGCTGCGCTGCGGAAGGCCTTGGCGCGCCAGGGCCGGAACGCAATGATGCGGGGAGAGGATCGAGACA
>JACIYY010000128.1 GCA_014359685.1 Porphyrobacter sp.
GTCAGGTGCTGCCATTTGCCCTTGGGATCGGTGAAGCGAAGATCGACCCATTCGATCTCCTCGTCCTTGATCCGCTTCAGGATGTCCGATGCAGTGGCCATGATGTTCCTTCCTTGAGAATGTGTGCGGCGAATGGAGCCGGTGGCGATTTCGCCGCATCCGGCGGTTCGGGGAGCGGCGTTGAGGGGCCGGCCGGCGGGGCGCGGGCGGGAGTCAGATGGCGGCGTCGTCCCTCTCGCCGGTGCGGATCCGCAGGGCGGTCTCTACCGGGGTGACAAAGATCTTGCCGTCGCCGATGCGGCCGGTCTGCGCGGCAGCGGCGACAGCCTCCAGCACTGCCTCCACCAGCGAATCGGGCACCACCACCTCCAATTTCACCTTGGGGATGAAATCGACCACGTATTCGGCACCGCGATACAGCTCGGTGTGACCCTTCTGCCGGCCGAACCCCTTGGCTTCGGTCACGGTGATCCCGGACACGCCGACCTCGTGCAGCGCTTCCTTCACCTCGTCCAGCTTGAACGGCTTGATGATCGCCTCGATCTTCTTCACGTAATCCTGCCGCCCCCAATGAACCCCGGCCGGCTGCCCCATGGCCGCCGGCTCCATCGTCCAGGCAAGATTCTATCAAGAATTGTGCCAGACGGTGGCCGGGGTTTAGCCAATCCGCCGGCCGGGCGAAAGGCTTGTTTCGCAAGAGGGCGGAGCCGCCATCGCGCCGATCGCGACCGGCGCGTGAGCAAAAGGCGGGCAACCGATGCCCGCTTTTAAGGCACTAAACGATCAGCCCGGTGGCCTCGTCCAGCCCCGCCATCAGGTTCAGCGACTGGATCGCCGCCCCGCTCGCGCCTTTGCCCAGATTGTCGAGCAGCGCCACCATCCGGGCCTGCCCGTCATCGGCCGACCCGAACACGAACAGGTCCAGCGCATCGCTCGCCGCGGCACCGCGCCGCAGCAGCAACTCGTCGGGCGCGGCCGCAGCCTCGGAGTCGTGAACCCGTACCACCCGGCTGCCGGCATAATGCGCCGCCAGCGCGTCGCGCAAAGCGGCCGGAGAGGCGGCGCCCGGCATCGCCGCCAGCGCCAGCGGCACCTCGACCGCCATTCCACGATGCGCGGCCACGACTGCGGGCGAGAAGACCGGCGGATGGGCGAGCCCGGCGATGCGCTGCATCTCCGCCACATGCTTGTGCCCGCCGCCAAGCGCATAGCCGCGCCAGGCGATATCCGGCTCGCGCGCGAACCGTTCGATCAGCGCCTTGCCGCCGCCCGAATAGCCGGACACCGCATGGACGGTGTAGGGCCAGTCGCGTGGCAGCAGCCCCGCGCCAACCAGCGGCGCCAGCAGCGCCAGGAAGCCGGTCGGGTAGCAGCCCGGATTGGCGACCCGCCGCGCCGCCGCGATGGCCTCTCGGCCGACGATTTCGGGGAAGCCGTAGGTCCAGCCGGGCGCCGTGCGGTGGGCGGTGGAGGCGTCGATGATCCGCGTCGGGCCGGCCGGATCGACCATGGCCACCGCCTCGCGCGCGGCATCATCGGGCAGGCACAGGATCGCGACATCGGCCGCATTCAGCGCCTCGGCCCGCGCGGTGGCATCCTTGCGGCTCGCCTCGTCGAGGGTGATGAGGGCGAATTCGGGGCGGGTGGCGAGCCGCTCGCCGATCTCCAGCCCGGTGGTGCCAATGGCCCCGTCGATGAAGACCCGGTGGACCATCAGCCGATCGATTCCAGCCGGTCAGTGCGGACGTAGCCGACCGGCCCGTCGAGCGAGAGGCAGCCCCAGGCCCAGCCGCCGCTGACCTCCAGCACCTCGAAGCTGTCCCCTTCCATCAGCGTGCACAGCGCCTCGCCGCCTTCGCCGGGCAGGGCGTAGAGTGGTGCGCCGCCCGGCATCACGATGCGCGGCTGGGGCACGGCATAATGGGGCACGAAATATCGTCCGGCGAGCGCGATATGGGCGAGGTCGCCACGCAGCGGCAGCGTCCCGCTCGCCGGGCGGTCCGCTGGCCCGGTCAGCCGGTAGCAGCCATGCGCGCAGCCGCTGGCGGTGCCGGGGCCGGATCTGGCGAGGCTGTCAAAATCTCCTGCGGCGGACATCGGGCGGCGATTAGATGGCGGGCGGTCCGTCGGCAAGCGGCCAGCACAAGAGCGCTGGGGACGGGGGGCCGTCGTCCCGCTCAGCCGAACCGTGCCCGCAGCATGTGCCACGCCGCGCGCAGGCCCAGCGCCTCGCCCCCCTTGGGTCGCCCCGGCTTGGCCTCGGGGCGCCAGGCGAAGGTGTCGAAATGGGCCCAGTCGATCGGCTGGCCGTTGGCATCGCGGGCGACGAACCTGTCGAGGAACAGCGCCGCCACGGTGGCCCCGGCGAAGGGACCGGAATGGGTATTGTTGGTGTCGGCGATGTCCGATTTCAGCCATTCGGCGTAAGGTTCGTACAGCGGCAGGCGCCAGCACGGATCGTCATGCGCACGCCCGGCGGCGATCAGGGCCTCGGCGGTCACGTCGTTGCGGGCGAACAGTGCCGGCAGGTCCGGCCCCAGCGCCACCCGCGCCGCGCCG
>JACIYY010000129.1 GCA_014359685.1 Porphyrobacter sp.
GCTGGCCCCGGCGAAGGGACCGGAATGGGTGTTGTTGGTGTCGGCAATGTCCGATTTCAGCCATTCGGCGTAAGGTTCGTGCAGCGGCAGGCGCCAGCAGGGATCGTCATGCGCGCGCCCGGCGGCGATCAGCGCATCGGCGGTCGCGTCGTTGCGGGCGAACAGTGCCGGCAGGTCCGGCCCCAGCGCCACCCGCGCCGCGCCGGTCAGGGTGGCGAAGTCGAGGATCAGCGCCGGGCTCTCCTCGCTCGCGCGGGTCAGCGCGTCGGCCAGGATCAGCCGCCCTTCGGCATCGGTGTTGCCGATCTCCACGCTCAGCCCCTTGCGGCTGGACAGAACGTCGCCGGGGCGGAAGGCGTTGCCGGCGACGGCGTTCTCCACCGCCGGCACCAGGCAGTGCAGCCGCACCGTCAGCCCGGCCTGCATCACCAGCCCGGCCAGCGCCAGCGCGTGCGCGGCCCCGCCCATGTCCTTCTTCATCAGCAGCATCCCCGATGCCGGCTTGATGTCGAGCCCGCCCGAATCGAAGCACACCCCCTTGCCGACGATCGCCAGCACCGGCGCGTCGGCCGGGCACGCGGCGGGTGACCAGGTGAGGTGGATCATGCGTGGGCCATGGTGGCGTGCCGCCGCGCGGCCGACCGCATGGACCAGCGGGTAGTCGGCCGCCAGCGCCTCGCCGCGGGTCACCGCCAGCGTTGCGCCGTGCTCGCGGGCGAGGCGCTCGGCCACCGCCTCCAGCGCGGCCGGCCCCATGTCCTCGGCCGGGGTGTTGACCAGGTCGCGCACCAGCGTCACCGCGCGCGCCTCCGCCAGAGCAGGGCCGATCGCGGCTACCTCCTGCGTCAGCAGGATGCGCGGCCCCTCGGCCTCGGGATCGTCGCGATAGCGGGTGAAGCGGTATTGCGCGGTTTGCCAGCCATGCAGCGCCGGGCCGGGCGGCCCGTCGAGCCGGCGGTAGGTGCCGGCCGGAAGCTGCTGCGCCAGCTTGGCCAGGCACCAGCTCGACAGGCTGTCCGGATTGGCGACCCCGCCGACCGCGAACCAGCCCTCGCCATCGGGCACGATGCCGACCTGATAGCCGCCGCCGGTGAAGCGCTGCGCCGCCAGCGCCGCGCGCTGCGGCCCGCTCAGGGTGCGGGCGAAGGCGTCGAAGCCGTCCCTGGCGACCAGCCGGATGCCGATCGCGTCCTGTCCGCGATCCGGCTGGATCAATTCCTCTTTCATGCTCATAGAGAGCCGCTTGCCTCTTGGCTGGCGATTTGGGAAGGCCTTCGCGTGATGGTGCGCTTCGTTCC
>JACIYY010000013.1 GCA_014359685.1 Porphyrobacter sp.
GGGCGGTCGGCACGCTCGGGCCCGGCGCGCCGCGCGGTCGCGGCGCCGCGCGGCTGCTCGACCTGCTGCTGGCGGGGCGGGGCGGCACGCTGGGCGGGGTCGTCGCGCGGGTCGAGGGCGAGGGCTGGGTATTCCGCCTCGAACCCCCGCGCCGCGCCACAGGCGGCTGACCGGCGCCCGGCCTCAGCCGTGCTCGACGTGGAAGGCAGCGACCGCGCCGAACAGGCCGGGCTGCGGATGGATGATCAGCCGCACCGGCAGGCTGGCCATCATCTGTTCGTAACGCCCCTTGAACCGGAACCGTTCGGCAAAGCCGGAGGTCGGCAGGATCTCGCGCAGCCGATAGCCCAGCCCGCCCGCGATCACCACCGCGCTGCTGCCATGGGCCAGCGCGTAATCGCCCGCAACGCTGCCCAGCGCCAGGCAGAAGCGGTCCACCGCCGCCGCCGCCAGGCTGTCCTCGCCCGCCAGGCCCTTGTCCCAGATGGTGCGGTCGTCGGTCTCGCTGACGGTGCGCTTCTCCAGCGCCGCGAGCGCTGCGTGGATGGCGACGATGCCCGGCCCGGACACCACCCGCTCGGTCGAGACCCGGCGGTGGCGGTCGCGCAGTCGGTGGAGGATCAGGTCGTCAACCGAATCGATGGGCGCGAAGTCGATATGGCCGCCCTCGGTCGCCTGCACGCGGTAGCCGCGTGTGCCGTCGGGGCCGCCGAAGCGGTGGAAATAGGCAACGCCAAGGCCGGTGCCGGGGCCGATGACGCTGATCGTGCCGAGCTCGGGCAGCGGCTGGTCCGGCCCGGCCAGATGCACCAGCTGATCGTCGGGCGCGCGCGCCACCGCATGGGCGACGGCGGCGAAATCGTTGAGCACGCTGACCGCATCCAGCCCCAATTGCCGGTCGAGCGCGCCGGTATGCAGGACCCAGCTGTTGTTGGTCATCCGCACCGTCTCGCCGGTCACCGGCCCGGCGATGGCGATCGCGGCGGCGCGCGGCACCGGCCGGTCGCAACGCCGCTCGAACGCCTCCCAGGCGGTGGTCAGGCTGGCATGGTCGGACGTCCTCAGCGTCACCGGCTCGCCCAGCGTGATCGTCCCGTCGGGCGCGACCGAGGCGAGCGCGAAGCGCGCATGGGTGCCGCCGATATCGACCGCGACCAGCTCGCTGATCGGGCCGCCGCCGCGACCGGCCGCGCTCATAGCTGCGCCATCGCCAGCATCGCCGATGCGCCCTTCTCGGCCTCGTCGGCACCGACGCGGAACATCGCGAACAGCTCGCGGCCGGTGCCGCATTCGGCCGGCGGGGCGGGGGCCGGGTCGCGCTGCGACAGGTCGGCGGTGGTGGACAGCGTGCCGTCCTCGGCCGACAGGCGCACCATGTCGCCATCGCGCAGGCGGGACAGCGGGCCCCAATTGCCGCTGGCATCGCCCAGCGCCTCCGGGCTGACATGGATCGCCGCCGGCACCTTGCCGCTCGCCCCCGACATCCGCCCGTCGGTGACCAGCGCGACCCGGTATCCGCGATCCTGCAACACGCCCAGCACCGGGGTCAGCTTGTGCAGTTCGGGCATTCCGTTGGCGCGCGGGCCCTGGAACCGGACCACCACCACCACGTCGCGCTCCAGCTCTCCGGCGGCGAAGGCGTCGGCGACCTGCTTCTGGGTGTGGAACACGCGGGCCGGCGCCTCCACGGTCCAGCGCTCGCGCTCGACGGCGCTGGTCTTGAAGCAGGCCCTGCCCAGATTGCCCTGGACGAGGCGCATGCCGCCGTCGGCCTGGAACGGGTTGGCGGCTGGGCGCAGGACCTCAGGGTCGCCGCTGTCCGTCACTTCGCGCCAGGACAGCACGCCCTTATTCAGCCACGGCTCGCGGGTGTAAGCGCCAAGATCCTCGCCCATCACGGTCTTGATGTCGCGATGTGCGAGCCCGGCGTCGAGCAGTTCCCGCACGACGAATCCGAGGCCGCCTGCGGCCTGGAAGTGGTTCACGTCGGCCGAGCCGTTGGGATAGACGCGCGTCAGCAGCGGCACCACATGGCTCAGTTCCGCCATGTCCTCCCAGTCAATCGTGATCCCGGCGGCCCGCGCAAAGGCGGGGATGTGGATCGCGTGGTTGGTCGATCCGCCGGTTGCGAGCAGGCCGACGGTGGCGTTGACGATCGCCTTCTCGTCGACGCACTGCGAAAGCGGCCGGTAATCGTCACCCGGGCGAGCGATCGCAGCCAGCGTGTGCACCGCGGCGCGGGTCAATTCCTGGCGCAGCGGCGTGCCCGGATTGATGTAGGGTGAGCCCGGCAGCTGCAGCCCCATCAACTCCAGCATCATCAGGTTCGAATTGGCGGTGCCGTAGAACGTGCACACGCCCGGCGCGTGGTAGCTCTTCGCCTCGCTTTCAAGCAGTTCGTCTCGGGTTGCCTTGCCTTCGGCGTACAGCTGGCGAACGCGCTGCTTGTCCTTGTTGGCGATGCCCGTCGGCATGGCGCCCGCCGAGATGAACAGCGTCGGCAGCCAGCCGAAGCGCAGGCCGCCGATCAGCAGGCCGGGCACAATCTTGTCGCACATACCCAACATCGCCACACAGTCGTACATTGCATGGCTGAGGCTGACTGCGGTGGCCTGCGCGATCACGTCGCGGCTGAACAGCGACAGCTCCATGCCCTCCAGGCCCTGCGTAACTCCGTCGCACATCGCAGGCGTGCATCCCGCGACCTGTGCCGTGGCACCGACCTCGCGAGCAAAAATCTTCATCTGCGGCGGGTAGGCGCCGAAGGGCTGATGCGAGGAGATGGTGTCGTTGTAGGCGGAGATGATGCCGATATTGGGGCCGGCCCTGGTGGCGACGGCCGGCTTGTCATCCCCGGCGGCGGCAAAGCCGTGCGCCAGGTTGGAGCAGGGCAGGGCGCTGTTGCGGTCGCGATGGCGCTCCCCTTCGGCGTCCATCAGGTCGAGATAGCGCTGCCGGGTGTCGCGCGACCGCTCGATGATCCGCTGGGTGACGCGTTCGACGATCGGGTTCATGGCAC
>JACIYY010000130.1 GCA_014359685.1 Porphyrobacter sp.
CAAGGTCTATCTCTACGACCGGCCGGCCGGCACGTTGACCGAGTTCTACACCAGCCGGCCCGAGCTGGAGGGCGCGCCGCTGCAGCCGATGCACCCGCTGGAGATCACCGCGCGCGACGGGCTGACCCTGACCAGCTATCTGACCCTGCCGCCCGGCAGCGATCCCGATGGCGACGCACTGCCCGCAGCGCCGGTGCCGATGGTGCTGCTGGTTCATGGCGGGCCCTGGGCGCGCGATAGCTATGGCTACAACAGCTATCACCAATGGCTGGCCAATCGCGGCTATGCGGTGATGAGCGTCAATTTCCGCGGCTCGACCGGGCTGGGCAAGGACTTCGTCAATGCCGGCAATCTGGAATGGGGCGCCCGGATGCATGACGACCTGATCGATGCGGTTCGCTGGGCGATCGACAGGGGCGTCGCGCAGGCGGACAAGGTGGCGATCATGGGCGGCTCCTATGGCGGCTATGCCACGCTGGTCGGCCTGACCTTCACGCCCGAGACCTTCGCCTGCGGGATCGACATCGTCGGCCCGTCCAACCTCGAAACGCTGCTGGAGACCATCCCGCCTTATTGGGAGCCGGTGGTGAAGCAGTTCCACGAGCGGATGGGCGATCCGACCACGCCCGAAGGCAAGGCGCTGCTGGTGGAACGCAGCCCGCTCCACCGCGCCAATGCGATCAGCCGGCCGCTGCTGATCGGGCAGGGCGCCAACGATCCGCGCGTCAAGCAGGCCGAAAGCGACCAGATCGTGACCGCGATGCAGGCCGCCGGAGTGCCGGTGACCTATGTGCTGTTCCCCGACGAAGGGCACGGCTTCGCCAAGCCGACCAACAACATCGCCTTCAACGCGGTGGCCGAGAACTTCCTCGCCACCTGCCTCGGCGGCCGGGCCGAGCCGGTGGGCGACACGCTCGCCAGCTCGACCGCGCAGATCGTCACCGGGGCGGACTTCGTTCAGGGGCTGGCGGCAGAGGCGGCACCGGCCCGCTGACCGGCCGGCGCTAGACCAGCCGGTCGATCGCCAGCGCGGCCCGCACGTCGCGCTGCGTCAGGCCGCCCGCGGCATGGGTGGTGAGGGTGATCGAAACCCGGTTGTAGCTGTTCGACCAGTCGGGGTGATGGTCCTGCGCCTCCGCGATCAGCGCCACCCGGGTCATGAAGGCGAAGGCCTCGCTGAAATCGGCGAAGCGGAACGCGCGGGCGA
Source organism: Porphyrobacter sp. (assembly GCA_014359685.1). Lineage (GTDB taxonomy): Bacteria > Pseudomonadota > Alphaproteobacteria > Sphingomonadales > Sphingomonadaceae > Croceibacterium. Next base: position 1,208 of record JACIYY010000130.1, read on the forward strand.
TCGCCGCGCCATCCTCGCGCAAGGTCCAGCCCGGCAGCGTGCGGAGCGCCGCCTCGCGCTCGGCGTCGGTCAATCGTGGCACCGTCATGCTCAGTTCCCCCTGGCTTGTCGCCCTCGCTCGTGTCCCCTAACGCGCTGGCCATGGAACCGTGCCGCCTTGCCGCGACCGGCCTCGCCTGCCGGCGGGGCGAGCGGCTGCTGTTCCGGGGGCTGTCGCTCGATCTCGGCCCCGGCGCGGCGCTGCAGGTGAGCGGCCCCAACGGGGTGGGCAAATCGAGCCTGATCCGCATCCTGGCGGGCCTGCTGCGCCCGTTCGCCGGCACGGTCGAGCGGTGCGGCGCGGCCGGGCTGCTCGACGAGCGCGACGCACTCGACGAGCACCAGCCGCTCGGCC
>JACIYY010000131.1 GCA_014359685.1 Porphyrobacter sp.
GGCGATCGCGGCGCTGATGCGGATCAAGGGGATCGGCCGCTGGTCGGCCGAGATCTACCTGCTGTTCGCCGAAGGGCGCCCCGACATCTGGCCGGCCGGCGACCTCGCGGTGCAGGCGGGGCTGGGGCGCATCCTGGCGCTGGCAGAGCGGCCCGGCGAGGCGGCGGTGCGCGCGCTGGCCGAGCCGTGGCGGCCGCATCGCGGCGCGGTCGCGATCCTGACCTGGCACTGCTACGACAATCCGGCGCTGTAGCCCCGGCCCTGTGGCCATTGCGGCCCGCGCCGCGCCTTGCGTGGACCGGCGGGCCTTGCAGGCCGGTGGCGAGCCCCTATCATCCAGCGATCCCGTTGTGCGGAAAAGAGACACGATCCGATGACCAAGCGCCATGCGCTGCGCACCCTGGCCGCCTGCGTCGCGCTGGCCACCGCCCCGGCCCTTGCGGCCCCGACCCCTTCCGGAGAAGCCATGTCTTCCACCCCTGCGTCCGCCACCCCTGCGTCCGCCACCCCTGCGGCGGCCGTCGCGGCGGTTCCCCTGATCCCGCGCGAGGCGCTCTACGGCAATCCGACCCGCACCGCCGGGCGGATCAGCCCCGACGGCCGCTGGGTCAGCTGGATGGCCCCGCACGAGGGCGTGATGAATGTCTGGATCGCCCCGGCCGCCGATCCCGCCGCCGCCCGCCGCATGACCAGCGCCACCGACCGGCCGATCCCGACCTATTTCTGGGCGCCGGATTCGCGCAGCCTGCTCTACATCCAGGACAAGGCCGGCGACGAGAACTACCTGCTCTACCAGGTCGAGGTGGAGAGCGGGGTGGAGCGCACGCTGACCCCGTTCGAGAACACCCGGGTGCAGGTCGTGGGCACCTCCACCACGATCAGGGACAAACTGCTGGTCGGCCTCAACAACCGCGACCCGCGGATGCACGATGTCCATCTGCTCGACCTTACCACTGGCGAACTGACGCCGGTGTTGCAGAACGATGCCGGCTATGCCGGTTTCCTTGCCGATGACAGCCTGACGCTGCGCTGGGCGCTGCGCCAGAACGCGGCCGGCGGGATGGACATGTTCGAGATCGGCGGCGGGCAGGTCGCCGAAACGCCGCGCGAGAGCACCGGGCTGGAGGATGCCCTGACCACCAGTGTCGCCGGCTACACCACCGACGGACGCACGCTCTACTGGCTCGATTCGCGCGGCCGCAACACCGCCGCCCTGATCGCCGAGGATGTCGCCAGCGGCGCCAAGCGGGTGATCGCCGAAAGCGAGCGGGCCGATATCGGCGGCACGATGCAGGATCCGAAAACGGGCGAGGTCGAGGCCTATTCGGTCAATTACCTGACCAATGAGTGGATCGCGCTCGATCCCGACGTGAAGGCCTCGCTGGACTGGCTGGACGAGCGGCTGGAGGGCGATTTCGGGGTCCAGTCGCGCACCGATGACGATACAAGGTGGGTGGTCTGGAACGATCCGCTGGTGACGCCGATCAAGGTCTATCTCTACGACCGGCCGGCCGGCACGCTGACCGAGTTCTACACCAGCCGGCCCGAGCTGGAGGGCGCGCCGCTGCAGCCG
>JACIYY010000132.1 GCA_014359685.1 Porphyrobacter sp.
GGGGTTCCCAAGCCGGTGAACGCCTGAAACGATCGCGTCATGCCTCAGCACGACGCTGGATGGGACGGGCGGTTGACTTGCGGGGGGATTTTGACAGACCGGCGCTGCGGCGCCTGGCGGAGGCAGCCGGAGCGAAGCGGCAAGGACCGGCGGCGTGACGCTACAGATTGCCCGCGACCGGGTGATCCGGTTCAACGCCGGGGTCCCGCTGGCCTGCTGGACCGCAAGGCTCGCAGGCAGGCCGTCGGCGCTGGCCGGCGCCAATCATCACGACCGAGGAGAAGCTAGACCAGACTAGCGGCCGGTCGCCGGCTCGGTCATCTGGCCCGTCAGCCGCCGAGCCGCGATCCCGGCGCCGGCAGCGAGCGGCACAGCGGAATCGCCGGAGCCAGCGACGCGAGGCGCATCGCCGGCCCGGGCGAGCGCCACGACAGGCGATAGGTCACCAGCAGCCCGTCATGGTCGGCCAAGCGGGCACCGCGCCACGGCGCGTCGAACATCGCCTCCACCCGCACCGGGCGGACCGTGACCGCCGTGCCGCCGGCGCCCTCGGTGCCATCGGCGAATCCCTGGTGGTCCTGGGTGTCCAGCCACGGCGCGTCATCGTCCCAGCTGATCGCCACCTTGCAACCGGCCGCAGGATCGGTGCAGTGCCGGTGAACCAGCGCATGGGGCACGGTGTCGTCAAAATGGGCGAACCGCTGGTCATTGTGGCGCATGTTGAGGTCGCCGCCATAGATCATCGGCACCCGCTGGTCCCGGCGCGCGGCAATGAACCGCGCCACCTCCTCGACCTGCAAGCGATGCGCCCGCAGCGAGCGGCGGCGGCCGACGCGCGAGGAGCGGCCCGAATTAAGATGGGTGTTGAACAGGTCGACCGCGCCCGGAACGCCGGGAATCGCGATCCGGACGTGCTGCACCCCCTTGTTCGCCATGCAGTCGAAGCCGGCGCATTCGCGTCGGCGGAACGGCTGGCCGGCCGAGGCAATCACCGGATAGTCGCTGAGGATGTACAGCCCGCTGGACAGCAGGCGACCGAAGCGCTCGCCCTTCAGCAGCTTGCGATTGTCGACCAGCGCCGGATCGGCCGCCTCGCTGGTATCCTGTCGCGGCGTGCGTCGGCCCGGGCCGCGCACGCGGGTGGGGTAGCCCGACCGCTCGGCGATGCGCCCCGCCGCACTGGTGAACACCTCCTGCAGCAGCACCACGTCGGGCGCCTCGCCCCGTTCGCGCATGGCGGCCAGGCGGCGGCCGATCTCGTCGAGCTGGCGCGAGCGGCTGCGCCGCGCCGGCCACGGCAGGCCCTCGACATTGTAGGTCAGCACGCTCAGCCGGGTGGAGGCCTCGCCGGTGGCGGGATCGTAGTCGATCGGCGGCATCGCCGGCACGCATTCGGCCACCCGGTCGGGAGCGAAACTCGCGCATCCGGCCAGAAGCAGCGAGGCCAGCAGCAGCAGGACGAGGCCCACCCTGTTCATGGTCTGCCCGTCACCGCCAGCCGGCCCGGCCGCGTGCGCCGCCGTGCCCGCTAGCCGGCGGGCCGACGGCACGGCAAAGCGGGCGGCGCCCTGCGCCACCCGCTCATGCGCCCAAGGACGGCGGCTGGCGGGAAGCAAGCCGGCCGTCGCTCATCGTTACTCCACCACCTCGACCATGTGCGGCAGCTTGGCAATCGCGCCGCGCACTTCGGGGGTGTCCTGAAGCTCGACGACCCGATGCATCTTGCCGAGGCCGAGGCCGGTCAGGATCTTCTTCTGGTCGCTGGGCCGGCGGATCGGCGAGCCGATCTGCCGGATCTTCACCGTCTTGCTCTGCTGGTCTGCCATGTCGTGTCCTTCGCCGCTCACTCTGCGACCGCAAGCGCGGCGGCCTCGGCCTCCGCCTCGCCGGCGCCACTGCGGCCCAGCAGGTCGGCGACCTTCTTGCCGCGCCGCTGCGCCACCGATTTGGGCGAGGTCTGCTCGCCCAGGGCCTCGAAGGTGGCGCGGATCATGTTGTAGGGGTTGGAGGTGCCGATCGACTTGGTGACCACGTCGGCCACCCCCAGGCTCTCGAACACCGCGCGCATCGGACCGCCGGCGATGATGCCGGTGCCAGCCGGGGCGGACCGGAGATTGACCTTGCCGGCGCCGAAATGGCCGAGCCCGTCATGATGCAGCGTGCGCCCGTCCTTCAACGGCACCCGGATCATCTTTTTCTTGGCCGCGGCGGTCGCCTTGGTGATCGCCTCGGGCACCTCGCGCGCCTTGCCGTGGCCGAAGCCGACCCGGCCCTTGCCGTCGCCGACCACGACCAGCGCCGCGAAGCCGAAGCGCTTGCCGCCCTTCACCGTCTTGGAGACACGGTTGATGTGGACCAGCTTCTCGATCAGCTCCTCGCCGCCATCGTCGTCGCGGCGATCGTCGCGCCGGCCACGGCCGCGCCCGTCGCGCCCGCGGTTGCCGTCGCGGTTGCCGCCGCCCGGCCCGCCGCCGTCGCGACCGCGGCCGCCGCGCCCGCCCCGGCCACCGCGCGGCTGCGACGGATCGCCGCTGGCCGCCGACTGGTTGTCGTAGGCTTCGCTGGGCGCAGTGCTCGGCGTCTGGGTCGAACCGGCATTGTCCACGACCGGAGTGCTGCCGGTGGTATCGGTGTTGTTGTCGTCAGCCATCATCAGAACTCCAGCCCGCCTTCGCGCGCGGCATCGGCCAGCGCCTTGACGCGGCCATGATAGAGGTAGCCGCCGCGGTCGAACACCACGGTGGTCACGCCGGCCTGCTTCGCCGCCTCGGCGATCCGCTTGCCGACCTGGGTCGCGGCATCGACATTGGCGCCCGACGTTTCCACCCCCAGCGTCGAGGCCGCCGCCACGGTGCGGCCCTCGGCATCGTCGATGATCTGCGCGTAGATATGCCGGCCGGTCCGGTGGACCGACAGCCGTGCCCGGCCGCCGGCGCGCTTGCGCAGCGCGGTGCGGACCCGGCGGCGGCGGCGTTCAAAGAGGGAGAGCTTGGCCATCTTACTTCTTCTTTCCTTCCTTGCGGAAGATATACTCGCCGCGATAGCGGATGCCCTTGCCCTTGTACGGCTCGGGCTTGCGCCAGCGGCGGATCTCGGCGGCGAACTGGCCGACCGCCTGCTTGTCGATCCCGCTGATCTCGATCGTGGTCTGGTCGGGGGTCTTGACCTCCAGCCCGTCCGGCACGGCGAGATCGACATCGTGGCTGTAGCCCAGCTGCAGCTTCAGCGTCCGGCCCTGCGCCTGCGCGCGGTAGCCGACGCCGGTGATGTCGAGCACGCGCGAGAAGCCCTGCGTCACGCCTTCGACCAGATTGGCGACCAGCGTGCGCTGCATGCCCCAATGGCTGCGTGCCTGCTGCGATCCATTGGCCGGGATCACCGCGATGGCGCCGTCTTCCAGCCGATACTCGACCAGCTCCGACAGGCCCATCGCCAGCGCGCCCTTGGGGCCTTTCACGCTGAGCTGCCCGCCGGCAATATTGGCCGTTACCCCGTTGGGGATCGCCACCGGCCTTTTTCCGATCCGGCTCATCAGAATACCTCCGCCAGCACTTCGCCGCCGACATTCGCGCTGCGCGCCTCGGCATCCGAGAGCACCCCGCGCGGGGTCGAGACGATGGTAATGCCAAGGCCGTTGCGGACATGGGGCAGCTCGCGGCTGCCCGCATAGACCCGGCGGCCCGGCCGGGACACCCGCGCGACATGCTTGATCGCCGGCTGGCCTTCGAAATATTTGAGCTCGATCCGCAGCGCCGGGTGCTTGCCGGTGGCGTCTTCGGACCAGCCGCGGATATAGCCTTCGCGCTGCAGCACCTCGAGCACGCTGGCGCGAAGCTTGGAGGCCGGCGAGAGGACCGAATCCTTCTTCGCCTGCTGGCCGTTGCGGATGCGGGTGAGCATGTCACCCAGGGGATCGGTCATCATATCGTCAGATCCTCACCAGCTCGACTTCGTCAGGCCGGGAATCAGGCCCTTGTTGCCCAGATTCCGCAGCTCGATGCGGTTGATGCCGAACTTGCGGTAATAGCCGCGCGGCCGGCCGGTGGTGGCGCAGCGGTTGCGGATGCGGGTCGGGTTCGCGTTGCGCGGGATCTCGGCCATCTTCAGGCGCGCCATCAGGCGCTCGCCCTCGTCGAGCGTCTCGTCGTCCGCGATCGCCTTCAGCTTCGCGTAGCGGTTCGCGTACTTCTTCACGAGCTTCTTGCGCCGCTCGTTCTTGTTGATGGAACTCAGTTTCGCCATGGACTTAAGCTCTCTTCTTCATGTCTCGCTGGGCGGCCGCGCTCACGCAGCCTGCTTCTCTTCGGCCTGGGCCTGGTCGCTCTCGGGCGCCGGGAACGGGAAGCCGAACAGCCGCAGCAGCTCGCGCGCCTCGTCGTCGGTCCTGGCGGTGGTGGTCACGATGATGTCCATGCCGCGCACCTTCTCGATCCGGTCGTAGCTGATCTCCGGGAAGATGATCTGCTCCTTCAGGCCCATCGCGTAATTGCCGTGCCCGTCGAAGCTCTTGGGGTTCAGCCCGCGAAAGTCGCGGATGCGCGGCATGGCGATGGTGATCAGGCGATCGAGGAACTCGTACATCCGGTCGCGGCGCAGCGTCACCTTGCAGCCGATCGGCATGCCCTCGCGCAACTTGAACTGCGCGATCGACTTCTTGGCCTTGGTGATGACCGGCTTCTGACCCGCGATCAGTTCCATCTCCTCGGCGGCGGTCTGGACCTTCTTCTTGTCCTGGCTCGCCTCGCCCACGCCCATATTGATGACGATCTTCGTCAGGCGGGGGATTTCCAGATCGTTGGAATAGCCGAACTTCTCCTTCATCGCGGCGGCGATGCGCTCGGCATAGGCCTGCTTGAGGCGCGGCGTGTAGGTGTCAGCCATCGATGGTCTCCCCGGACTTGACGGCGACGCGCACCTTCTTGCCGTCGCGCTCCTCGAAGCGGACGCGGGTGGGCCGGCCGTCCTTGGGATCGGCGATGGCGACCTTGGCGATCGCCATCGGGGCGGGCGAGCGGTCGATGCCGCCCTGCGGATTGGCCTGGGTCGGCTTGCGGTGGCGCGCGGCGACGTTGACGCCATCGACCACCACCTTGCCATCCTTGGGCAGGACCTGCGCGACCGTGCCCGTGCGGCCCTTGTCCTTGCCGGACAGGACCACCACCGTGTCGCCCTTCTTGATCTTCGCAGCGGCCATCACAGCACCTCCGGCGCCAGGCTGATGATCTTCATGAAGCCGCGCGACCGCAGCTCGCGCACCACGGGGCCGAAGATGCGGGTGCCGATCGGCTCCTCGCTCTTGTTGACCAGCACCGCGGCATTGCTGTCGAAGCGGATCACGCTGCCATCGGGGCGGCGCACGTCCTTGCGGGTGCGCACGATCACCGCGCGGTGAACGTCGCCCTTCTTGACGCGGGCGCGCGGCTGCGCCTCCTTGACGGAGACGACGATCACGTCGCCCACGCTCGCGGTACGGCGCTTCGATCCGCCCAGCACCTTGATGCACTGGACTCGCTTCGCGCCGCTATTGTCAGCAACATCGAGCGTTGACTGCATCTGGATCATCGATCCGGTTCCTTCTCACCTGGCTTGCCGGAACCTGTCCGGCAGTTCCCAAAAACGTGCGACCTGCAAACCCTGGAGGCGTCGAGCCTTGGCTCAGCCCTCCAGCTCGGCCTCGTAAGCCTCGCCCTTGCCCGCCAGCACGCGGTCGATCACCCGCCACGTCTTGGTCTTGGAGATCGGCCGCGTCTCCTCGATCCGCACGCGGTCGCCGGGGCGGAACTCGTTGCCCTCGTCATGCGCGTGGTACTTCTTGGAGCGCCGGATGATCTTCCCGTACAGGGCGTGCTTCACCTTGCGCTCGACCCGGACGGTCACGGTCTTGTCGGTCTTGTCGGACACCACGGTGCCGACCAGGATACGCTTGGGCATCGGGTGCCTCCTTATGCCTGCGCCGGGGCCGAACGCGCGCGCTCGGTCTGCAGCGTCTTGATCTGCGCGATGGCGCGGCGCACCTCGCGGATGCGGGCGGGCCGCTCCAGCTGGTTGGTCGCGGCCTGGAAACGCAGGTTGAACTGCTCGCGCTTGAGCGCCACCAGCTCGTCCGCCAGCTGGTCGTCGCTCCTGGTGCGCAGGTCTTCGAACTTGGCCATGCTCACGCTCCCAGATGCGAGGTGTCGCCCAGCCGGGCGACAACCTTGGTCTTGATCGGCAGCTTCATCGCCGCGCGCTCGAACGCCTCGGCCGCCAGCGGGCCGGGGACGCCGTCGAGCTCGAACAGGATGCGGCCCGGCTTGACCCGCGCGGCCCAGTACTCGACCGAACCCTTGCCCTTGCCCTGACGGACCTCGGCCGGCTTCTTCGACACCGGCACGTCGGGGAACACGCGGATCCACAGCCGCCCCTGGCGCTTGATGTGCCGCGTGATCGCGCGCCGCGCGGCCTCGATCTGGCGGGCCGTGATCCGCTCCGGCTCCATCGCCTTGAGGCCGTAGGAGCCGAAATTCAGCTCCGCACCGCCGGTGGCGAGGCCGTGGATGCGGCCCTTGAAGGCCTTGCGGAACTTCGTTTTCTTCGGTTGCAGCATGATTGTTTGTCCTCAGCGATCGGCCATCAACGCGCCGGTCGCACGCCGGAGGTCTGAGCCTCCATCATCAGCCGGTCCTGCGCCATCGGATCGTGGCCCAGGATCTCGCCCTTGAAGATCCAGCACTTGATGCCGATCACGCCATAGGCGGTCAGCGCCTCGGCCTCGGCATAATCGACATTGGCGCGCAGCGTGTGCAGCGGCACGCGGCCTTCGCGATACCACTCGACGCGGGCGATCTCCGCACCGCCGAGCCGGCCGCCGCAGGTGATGCGGATGCCTTCCGCGCCCAGCCGCAGCGCCGATTGCACGGCCCGCTTCATCGCCCGGCGGAACGCCACCCGGCGCACCAGCTGGTCGGCGATCCCCTGCGCGACCAGCTTGGCGTCGATCTCGGGCTTCCTGATCTCGACGATGTTGAGCTTGACCTCGCTCTTGGTCATGCTGGCGAGCTTGGCGCGCAGCTTCTCGATGTCGGCGCCCTTCTTGCCGATGATGACGCCGGGGCGCGCGGCATAGATCGAGATCCGGCACAGCTTGGCCGGACGCTCGATCACCACCTTCGAGATCGCCGCCTGCGGCAGGCTCTCGACGATGTGCTTGCGCAGCTCGATGTCCTCTTTCAGCATCTGGCTGTAATCGCGGCCTTCCGCGTACCAGCGGCTGTCCCAGGTGCGGTTGATCTGCAGCCGGAGGCCGATCGGATTGCTCTTGTGACCCATATCAGGCCTCCGCCTCTTCGTCTTGCTCGCGCACCACGATCCGCAGCCGGCTGAACGGCTTGAGGATGCGGGTCGACTTGCCGCGGCCACGGGTGTGGAACCGCTTCATCGTGATCGACTTGCCGACGCTGGCCTCGGCAACGACGAGCGCGTCGACATCGAGGTCATGGTTGTTCTCCGCATTGGCGATCGCGCTGGCGAGCACCTTGCGGGCATCGACCGCCATCGCCTTCTTGGAGAAGGACAGGATGTTCATCGCCTCCTCGGCGCGCTTGCCGCGGATCAGGCCGGCGACCAGGTTCAGTTTCTGCGCCGACCCACGGATGGTGGTGCCGACAGCCAGCGCCTCGGTCTCACCGACCCGGCGGGGAGCCTTTGCCTTGCCCATTATCGCTTGCCCTTCTTGTCGGCGGCATGGCCGGGGAAGCTGCGCGTGGGCGCGAACTCGCCGAGCTTGTGGCCGACCATGTCCTCGTTGACGGACACCGGAATGAACTTGTGACCGTTATAGACGCTGAACGTCAGGCCGACGAATTGCGGCAGCACGGTCGAGCGGCGCGACCAGGTCTTGATCGCCCCACGGGCGCCCTTGTCCTGCGCCTCTTCTGCCTTCTTCAGCAGATGGAGGTCGACGAACGGACCTTTCCAGACGGAACGAGCCATTGGTCCTTACCCCTTCTTCTTCTTGGCGTGCCGCGAACGGATGATCATCTTGTCGGTCTGCTTGTTGTGGCGGGTGCGCGCGCCCTTGGTCGGCTTGCCCCACGGCGTGACCGGATGACGGCCGCCGCTGGTGCGGCCCTCGCCGCCGCCATGCGGGTGATCGACCGGGTTCTTGGCGACGCCGCGGGTCAGCGGGCGCTTACCCAGCCAGCGGTTGCGGCCGGCCTTCGCCAGGTTCTGGTTCGAGTTGTCGGGGTTCGACACCGCGCCAACCGTACCCATGCAATCGCCACGCAGGTAACGCTGCTCGCC
>JACIYY010000133.1 GCA_014359685.1 Porphyrobacter sp.
GGTCGACGACGAGGAGCTCCTGGAGCTCGTCGAGCTCGAGGTTCGCGAGCTGTTGTCGTCCTACGACTTCCCCGGCGACGACATTCCGATCGTCAAGGGATCCGCGCTGGTGGCGCTCGAGAATGGCGATGCCAAGCTCGGCCACGACGCGATCCTCGAGCTGATGAAGGAAGTCGACGCCTACATCCCGACGCCTGAGCGTCCGATCGACGGCGCGTTCCTGATGCCGATCGAGGACGTGTTCTCGATCTCCGGCCGCGGCACCGTGGTGACCGGCCGCGTCGAAGCGGGCGTGGTCAAGGTCGGCGAGGAGGTGGAGATTGTCGGCATCCGCCCGACCGTCAAGACCACCGTCACCGGGGTCGAGATGTTCCGCAAGCTGCTCGACAGCGGCCAGGCCGGCGACAATATCGGCGCGCTGCTGCGCGGCACCGCGCGCGACGACGTGGAGCGCGGGCAGGTCCTGGCCAAGCCCGGCTCGGTCAACCCGCACACCGAGTTCAGTGCCGAGGTTTATGTGCTGTCGAAGGACGAGGGTGGCCGTCACACGCCGTTCTTCGCCAATTACCGCCCGCAATTCTACTTCCGCACCACCGATGTCACCGGCGAGGTGATCCTCCCCGAGGGCACCGAGATGGTGATGCCGGGCGACAACGTGACGATCGGCGTCAAGCTGATCGCGCCGATCGCGATGGACGAGGGCCTGCGCTTCGCCATCCGCGAAGGCGGCCGCACCGTCGGTTCGGGGGTTGTCAGCTCGATCACGAAGTAATATAGGCGCGCCTCCGGCGGGGGTGCTGAGCGAATCAGCGCCGCCGCCCGAGGATTTCTGAAGGGCCGCCCCTTTTCCGGGCAACCGGTGAGGCGGGGCGGCTCTTTTTTTTCTGGAACGGCGCGCGACGGTTCTTCCGGCCGCCTTTTCGTGGCTCTTTCGCATCGGTAAGCAGGACATGGACGCTCAGAATATCCGCATTCGTCTCAAGGCCTTCGATCACCGTGTGCTCGATCAGGCGACCGGCGAGATCGCGGACACCGCCCGCCGCACGGGCGCGCTGATCCGGGGCCCCATTCCGCTGCCGACGCGGATCGAGAAGTTCACCGTCAACCGCGGGCCGCACGTCGACAAGAAGTCTCGCGAGCAGTTTGAGGTGCGGACCTACAAGCGACTGCTCGACATCGTTCAGCCCAACGCCCAGACCGTCGACGCGCTGATGAAGCTCGACCTGGCGGCCGGGGTGAATGTGGAGATCAAGCTCGCCTGAGCGCGAGTTGAGGCAAGCGCGGCCCCGGACCCGATCCGGCGGCTGCGGTGAGCGGGCGCATGGTCCGGCTTGCGATCCTGCCAAGGCGCAGGTCTGGTCCTCCCGGCGGACCTTAAGCGGCCGGGGTGAATTGCAGGGGTCGCTTGGGTGGCCCGTGGTCGCCGCCTTGGCGGGGACCGGCGTCGGGGGCGATCCCCGCGCGAGGATACAGGGATACCGCCGGCATGCAGCCGGGCCGCGTCCCCCGTCTCGCTCCCGCTTCGGCGGGGGCATTCAGCCCGGACGGGGCGATGCATGACATTGGGGCTGAACGGGCCTGATCGGAGCGGTGCTTCGGTCGGGCCGTCAAGCCTGTCGGATGGTCCGGCAGGCCTCTGGTTGAGGAGTTTGGTCATGCGCACTGGCGTGATCGCGAAGAAAGTCGGGATGACCCGCCTGTTTCAGGAGGATGGCCGCCACGTGCCGGTCACCGTCCTGGCGCTGGAAGGCTGTCAGGTCGTGTCCCACCGCACCACTGATCGCGACGGCTATCTGGCCGTGCAGGTCGGCGCGGGCGAGGCGAAGCAGAAGAACGTTGCCAAGCCGCAGCGCGAGGCCTTCGCCAAGGCGCAGGTCGGGCTGAAGAAGAAGGTCGCCGAGTTCCGGGTCGAGGGCGAGGACGCCCTGCTGCCGATCGGCGCGACGATCAGCGCCGAGCATTTCATTGCCGGCCAGAAGGTCGACATCACCGGCCACACCCAGGGCAAGGGCTTTGCCGGGCCGATGAAGCGCTGGGGCTTCGGGGGCCTGCGCGCCACCCACGGCGTCTCGTTGAGCCACCGCTCGCACGGGTCGACCGGCAACCGCCAGGACCCCGGCAAGGTGTTCAAGAACAAGAAGATGGCCGGCCACATGGGCGACCGTCAGCGCACCCAGCAGAACCTGGAAGTGGTGCGCACCGATGCCGAGCGCGGGCTGATCTTCGTCAAGGGCTCGGTGCCGGGATCGAAGGATGGCTGGCTGCTGGTGCGCGACGCGGTGAAGGTCGCGGCGCCCGAAGGGCTGCCGTTCCCCGGCATGGTGATCGAGGCGAAGGGCCCTGCGCCGCGGCACGAGCATGAGGACGCGCCGGCTGGAATGGTCGAGAGCGCGGCCGAGCATGCGGTCGATACCGGCCCCAGCAAAGCGGAGGAGCAGGCGCTTCTCGCCGAGCAGCAGGCCGGTGCCGGCGACGAGACGACGCCGGCCATCGGTGACGAGAACAAGGCGGCGGGTGAGCCCGGCGCCGACGACAGCAAGGAAGGCTGAGCCGTGAAGGTCAAGGTTCAGAAACTCGACGGCGAAAGCTCGGGCGACATCGAATTGAACGATGCGGTGTTCGGGCTGGAGCCGCGCGCCGATATCCTCCACCGCGTGGTCACCTGGCAGCTGGAGAACCGTCGCGGCACCGCCCGGCCGACGCGCGAGCGCTCGGACGTGGCGCGCACCGGCAAGAAGTTCGGCAAGCAGAAGGGCTCGGGCGGGGCCCGCCACGGCAATCGCGGTGCGCCGATCTTCATCGGCGGCGGCAAGGCCCATGGCGCGCGCAAGCGCGATTTCGAGCCCTCGCTCAACAAGAAGATCCGCGCGCTGGGGCTGAAGATGGCGCTCTCGGCGCGGGCCCGTGATGGGCTGGTGGTGGTCGACAGCCTGGAACTGGCCGAGGCCAAGACCCGGCTGGTGGCCGAGACGATGGGCCGCAACGGCTGGACCGGCAAGGTGCTGGTGATCGACGGCGCCAGCGTCGAGACCGGGTTCAAGCGCGCCGCCGGCAACCTGCCGGGGGTCAACGTGCTGCCGGCGATCGGCGCCAACGTCTACGACATCCTGAAGCATGACACGCTGGTGCTGACCCGCGCCGCGGTCGAACAGCTGGAGGCGCGGTTCAATGGCTAACAAGCAAGGCATCGCTGCGCGTCACTACGACGTCGTGCTCAGCCCGCACATCACCGAGAAGGCGACGCTGCTCTCCGAGCACAACGCGGTCGTGTTCAAGGTCGCGAACGAGGCGACCAAGCCGCAGATCAAGGAGGCGGTCGAGGCGCTGTTCGAGGTCAAGGTGACCGGCGTCAACACCATCGTCCAGAAGGGCAAGACCAAGCGCTGGAAGGGCAGGCCCTACAAGCGCACGGACACCAAGAAGGCGATCGTGACCCTGGCCGAAGGCCAGTCGATCGATATCACCAGCGGGATCTGATCCGATGGCACTGAAGAACTACAACCCGACCAGCCCGGCGCGCCGCGGCCTGATCCTCGTCGACAAGTCGGCGCTCTACAAGGGCAAGCCGGTCAAGGCGCTGACCGAGGGCAAGCACCGCACCGGCGGGCGCAACAACAAGGGCCATGTGACCAGCCGCGGCAAGGGCGGCGGGCACAAGCAGAAGTACCGCACGGTCGATTTCAAGCGGCGCAAGTGGGACATGCCGGCGATTGTGGAGCGGATCGAATACGATCCCAACCGCACCGCCTTCATCGCGCTCATCAAGTATCAGGACGGCGAGCAGGCCTATATCATCGCGCCTAACCGGCTGGCGCCGGGGGACGAGGTGATCGCGGGCGAGCGCACCGACACCAAGCCGGGCAACGCGATGCTGCTGGGCCAGATGCCCGTCGGCACGATCTGCCACAATGTCGAGATGAAGCCGGGCAAGGGCGGGCAGATCGCCCGTTCGGCCGGCACCTATGTCCAGCTCGTCGGCCGCGATCGCGGGCTGGTGATCGTGCGCCTGAACAGCGGCGAGCCGCGTTACCTGCGCGCCGACTGCATGGGCACGGTGGGATCGGTAG
>JACIYY010000134.1 GCA_014359685.1 Porphyrobacter sp.
AAGTGGCGTGCGCGGATTGCTGTAGTCAATGCCGACGACCAGCCCGTCGTCGTAAAAGGTGCGCGAAAACTGGGTCGGGTCGACTGATCCGTCCTCCAGTTCGGAGGATTTGGCCCAGCTCGCCGAATATTCTGCGAACCATGTGCCGGTATCGGTCTTGCCACCCAAACTCAGCGAGCGGATCTTCTGGCTCTCGAAACGATCCTTGATCTCGCGTTCAACGTCGAATTCCTGGTCGGCATCGCTGAATTGGGCCAGCGTTCCGTCGAAGGCGCTCGGGCCGTCATCCTCGAAATCGCCGAGGTCGAAGGTCAGCCCGCGACGAAACTCCTGATCGTCGAACTGGCTGTAGATGCCCCTGGCATAGAGCTCGGTGGCCTCGCCGATCCTGAAATCGAAGCCCAGGGTGGCGCTGATGCGCTCGCGCTCGACATCATAGTCGCGATGCTCGACCTTGGCAGAGAACGGACCGTTGGCCGATTCCACCCAATCGTCCGCCTCCATATTGTCGGTCTCGAACTTGCGCTGATAATAGGACAGCCCACCGGTCACGCCGATGCCATCGGTCAGCCGGGCGGCGAAATCTACGCTGCCCTTGGGCGTCAGCTCGCCCGAATAGTCGTTGTAGCTTCCTTCCAGCTTCGCCGTGAACAGATTTCGCCGGCGCGCGAAGGCGCTGGTCGTCTCGATCTCGACCGAGGCGCCGATCGTGTCGGCATCCATGTCGGGAGTCAGAGACTTCTTGACCGTGATCGATTCGATCACGTCGCTCGAAATCACATCGAGCGCGACCGAGCGGACATCGCTCTCCGGGGCGGGCAGGCGGACGCCGTTGAGCGAGGTCGAGACCAGATCGGGATCGAGGCCGCGGACCGAGACGAAGCGGCCTTCGCCCTGATCGTTGAGCACGTTCACGCCGGGCAGGCGGCGCAGGGATTCGGCCACGTTCTGGTCGGGAAACTGACCGATGGCATCACGGGTCAACACGTCGCTGACGACGTCGGACGCACGCTTGCGCGACAACGCACTGGCCTGGTTGGCGGCCTGGCCGATGACCAGGATCACGCCCGGACCGCTGCCACCGAGCGAGAAATCGGCGCGGACCGTTCCCGTGGCCGGAACCTCTATGGTGAGGGTTTCGGTCTCGGCGCCGACGTAGCTGGCCTGAATCGTGTAGGTTCCCGCCGGTACGTCAGCGAAGATGAAAGTGCCGTTCGGTCCGGTGACCGCCTGGCGATTCAGCTCCGCGATGCGGACGGTCGCCGCCTGCAGTGCGATGGTGTCGGTTTGATCGACAACTGTACCGGCGATCTCGCCGGCGAGTGCGGCGTGCGGCGCGACGGCGGCAAACGCGACGGCGGTGGTGGCGAGACGGCCACGCAGCTTGAACATTGTCTACCTCCCTGTGTCGGGGAGGCGCTAGGAGCGGCTTGTGAAGGCTCCGGGACGATTCCGTGACAAGCACGATCCTGTCGGTTGCGCGACAAATCGGCCACACCCCCGAACTGGCCGGAGTTGGGGCGGACGCGCACAACGTCACCTCGGCCCGCCCCCGTGGAGAGCTTCGTCCACAGGCTGATGATCAAGCTCGTCGACCGGCGGTGCGGACAGACGGCTTGGCCGTTTGACCGCGACAGGACGATCGGTATGTGCGCGGTGGTCAGGCCCCGCTCGCGGTTGCGAACCAGATGGTGTGCATCGGCCCCTTGCCGTTGGTCCGCGCCCTGACGCGAACCTCCTCGACCGACAGGCCGGCCTGCCGCAGCCGCGCGGCGAAGGCGGGGTCGGCCGCCGCCGACCAGATCGCGAGCACGCCACCCGGCCGCAGCGCCGCTGCCGCGCGGGCCAGCCCGCCGGCCGAATAGAGCCGGTCGTTGGCGGCGCGGACCAGCCCGTCGGGCCCGTTGTCGACGTCGAGCAGGATCGCATCGTAGCTGCCGGCACCCCGAGCGATCACATCCGCCACGTCGCCGATCTCCAGCCGCACGCGCGGATCGTCGAGTCCGCCGGCGGCCAGATCGCGCATCGGCCCGCGCGCCCAGTCGATGATCTCGGGCACCAGCTCGGCCACGGTCACGCCGGCATCGTGGCCCAACCGGGCGAGCGCGGCGCGCAGGGTGAAGCCCATGCCGTAGCCGCCGATCAGCAGGCGCGCGGCAGCGACGTTGCCCAGCCGCTCGCAGGCCATCTCCGCCAGCGCGATCTCCGACCCGCTCATCCGGCTGCTCATCAGCTCGTTCCGGCCGAGCACGATCATGAAGTCGCGGTCATGGCGGTAGAGCCGCAATTCCTCGCCGCCGGGGACGCGGGCCGTGCCGAGGAGTTCGCGTGCGATCATGACGTGCTCTGCTCCACACCCGGTTTTGGCAGACCGGCCCCGGCGTGCTCCACCGCAACGCCGGCGGTGAGGCCGTGGACGATCGTCGACAGCACGATCGTCAGGGCAACGGTCGCCCATAGCGCGCCTTCATCGACCAGCTGCACATGGGTGCCCGCATAGGCAAGATAGTAGATCGAGCCGATCCCGCGCACGCCATAGAAGGCGACAACGCCTCGCTCGCGCGGGCCGAGTCCGGTCCCGGCCAGCGCCGCCCAGGCGATCACCGGACGGATGACGAACACCAGCGCCACGGCGATCGCCGCATGGGTCCAGTCGAGGTGGGGCCACAGCGCGGGCAGGGCAGCACCCAGCGCGACCAGCAGGATCGCGGTCAGCGTGTGCTCGATCGATTCGGAGAAATCGTGCAGCCGCTCGTGGAAACGATCCTCCGATTCCTCGCGCCGCAGGGTAACCCCGGCAACGAAGGCGGCGATGAAGCCGTAGCCCTCCAGCAGCTCGGTCAGCCCGTAGGCGAAGATCACGCCGGCGAAGGCGACCACGCCGCTCTGCGTCTTGGAAAGGGCGTTGTCGGTCGGCCAGTGGAACAGCACCCTGCCCAGCAGCCAGCCGGCGAGATAGCCGCCCAGCGCCCCGGCAGCGATGCGATAGGTGAGATCACGCAGCAGCCACTCCAGCGCCAGTTCGCCGCTGAGCGCGCCGGCCAGCGCCACCAGCACACCGAGATGGACGAAGGGGAAGGCCAGCCCGTCGTTCAGCCCCGCCTCGGTGGTCAGGGCAAAGCGCACCGGATGCTCGCCACCCTCCAGCGGCGGCCCGACCTGCACGTCGCCGGCGAGCACCGGGTCGGTCGGCGACAGGATCGCCCCCAGCAGCAGCGCGCCAGCCAGTGTCAGCCCGGCCGCGAGAATGCCGACCGCCGCCATTGCTCCGATCGTCAGCGGCATGGCGATCAGCAACAGGCGGATCGTCGGGCGCCACTTGTTGCGATCCAGCACCCGGTCCAGCCGCAGCCCGGCCCCGAACAGGCCGACGATCACGCATAATTCCGCCGTCACTTCCCACGCGCGCGGATTGGCGGTGGGGTCGATCGCTTCGGGCATCCGCGGCAGCCACGAGAATGCGGCCAGGCCCAGCATCACCAGCAGCGCCGAGGCCGCAGGCTCCCGCCCCGAGAAGAAGCGCGGCAGCCAATAGGAGGCGATGATCACCGCCCCCGATCCGGCCAGCAGCACGTGGTAGGAGTCGAATCCGAACATCGCAGAAAACCCCCGCCCCCGGCGCCTGCGCGGTCGCGGCGCGCCCGTATATCTCAGCTGTTCAACGCGGGCCGGGGTTGGCCGGGTCCGCGCCCGGTCGAAAAGGCCGCTCGGCGGGTCACGGCCGGTCGCCGGTGGTTACAGCGGGTTGCCGTCGCGGTCGCGGAAGATCTCGCGGCGGCCGACATGGTTGGCGGGGCCGACCAGGCCATCCTCCTCCATCCGCTCGATCCACTTGGCCGCGGTGTTGTAGCCGACGCCCATCTGCCGCTGGAGCCACGATCCGCTGGCCTTCTGCCCTTCGAACACGATCTGGCAGGCCTGGCGATACTTGCGTTCCTCAGGGTTGTCGCTGGCGGTGAACTCGTCCTCGAAGCCGAAGCCGCTGTCCTCCGGCTCCTCGGTCACCGAATCCACATAGGCCGGCGAACCCTGGCGGCGCCAGTGATCGGCGACCTTCTCGACCTCGTCGTCCGAGACGAACGGGCCGTGGACGCGGCGCAGCGCGCCCGAGCTCGGCTTGTAGAGCATGTCGCCCTTGCCCAGCAGCTGTTCG
Organism: Porphyrobacter sp.; assembly: GCA_014359685.1. Classification (GTDB taxonomy): domain Bacteria; phylum Pseudomonadota; class Alphaproteobacteria; order Sphingomonadales; family Sphingomonadaceae; genus Croceibacterium. Next base: position 4,154 of record JACIYY010000134.1, read on the forward strand.
GCGCCCTGTTCGCCGAGGATGGTGCGGCTGTCGATGCGGCTGGTGACGTGGAAGCTGATGCGGGTCGGCAGGTTGGCCTTGATGACGCCGGTAATGACATCGACGCTGGGGCGCTGGGTGGCCATGATCAGGTGGATGCCGGCGGCGCGGCTCTTCTGCGCCAGCCGCTGGATCAGCACCTCGATCTCCTTGCCGACCGTGACCATCAGGTCGGCCAGCTCGTCGACGATCAGCACGATCTGCGGCAGCACCTCGTAATCGAGCTGCTCTTCTTCGAACAATTCCTCGCCGCTTTCGGGGTCGAAGCCGGTCTGCACCCGCCGGCCCAGCGGCTTGCCGCGCGCGGCGGCGGCCTTCACCTTGTCGTTGAAGCCGCCGAGGTTGCGGACCCCGATGCTCGACATCTGGCGATAGCGGCGCTCCATCTCCTCGACTGCCCATTTGAGCGCGCGCACCGACTTGGCCGGATCGACCACCACCGGCGACAGAAGGTGCGGAATGTCGTCATAGACCTTCAGCTCCAGCACCTTGGGGTCGATCAGGATCAGCCGGCATTCGGCCGGGGTGAAGCGGTAGAGCAGCGACAGCAGGATACAGTTGAGCCCGACCGACTTGCCCGCGCCGGTGGTGCCGGCGACCAGCAAATGCGGCATCGCGGCGAGATCGGCGACGACCGGCTCCCCGGCGATGTCCTTGCCCAGGATGATCGGCAGATTGCCCTTCGATTCGGCGAAGGCAGCACTGGCGGCGAGCTCCTTCAGGCTGACCATCTGGCGGTCGGCATTGGGCAGTTCGATGCCCATCACGGTCCGGCCGGGGATCGAGGAGATGCGCGCGCTGATCGCGCTCATGTTGCGGGCGATGTCCTCGGCCAGACCGATCACGCGCGCGGCCTTGGTTCCGGGCGCAGGCTCCAGCTCGTACATCGTCACTACCGGGCCGGTGCGCACGGCGGTGATCTCGCCCTTGACGTTGAAATCCTCCAGCACGCCTTCGAGGAGGCGCGCATTGCTTTCCAGCGCCAGCCGGTCGAGCTTGGGGCCGCGATCGGCGGGCGGGTCTTCCAGCAGGTCGAGCCCCGGCAGTTCGAGGCGATCGAACAGGTCCTTCTGCTGCGCCTTGGGCGGCGCGGCGGGGGCGGGCGGATCGCGCGGATCGCTGATCTCCGGCGCCTTGCGCGCCGGCGGATCGTCCTCGCCCGATTCCGGCGGGCGTGGGGCGCGGCGTTCGCGCCCCCGCGCGCGCGGGGCCGAGGGCGCCTCGCCGTCCTCGAACCGGCGTTCGCCCGCCGGCGCCCGGCGCAGCGCGGCCGGCAGCGTCAGCAGCTGGGCCCAGTCGAGCGCGAACACCTTGCCGGCGAGCACCACCGCGAGCGCCAGGCACAGCGCCGCGCCGCCAAGCACGCCCCATCCCTGCGCCGGCGCGGGCAGCAATGCGGCCAGCGCGTGGATTCCGGCCGCGCCGAGCAGCCCGGCCAGCCCGCCGAGCGAGGCCGGCAGCCCGCCGACATTCTCGAACGCCAGCGCGAGCACGGTGGCAAACAGTACCATCGCCACCAGCAGCAGCGCGACCGTGCGCCACCAGCGCCCGCCATGCGGCGTTTCCTCGTCCTCGGCATCGCGCCACAGCTTGCGGCCGAAAGCGTAGAGCAGCGGCACCAGCAGTGCGGCGGCAAGCCCGAACAGAACCAGCGCGCCGTCCGCCGCATAGGCGCCGGGCACGCCCATCCAGTTGTCGGCACGCCCGGCGGCGGCGGCGGTGGAGAAGGACGGATCGGTCTGGCGATAGGAGACCAGCGCCAGCGCGAGGAACAGCGTGGCCGCGAACAGCAGCGTCGCGCCGGCAAGCTGCCCGGCGCGGCTCAGAGAGCGGCGGAAGGCCGCGCGCCAATCGGCTGCCGGCTGGCGGGTGATCGCCGGTGATGCCATCATCGTTCCCCTTGTGTGCCGCATCATCGCCCGCGCGGGACTCGCCGTCAAGGCGCGGATCGCGGCCCGCCCGACAGCCCGTCGATCGCCGCCCAGCGCGGCCAGCCGAGCCGGCGCGCGCGGCGCGCGTCGATGCCGCCCAGCGCGATCACCGGCGCGGCCGCGAGTCGCGCCAGCAGGCGGAAGCGGACCGGGCCCAGCGTCGCGGCGCCGGGATGCGAGCGGGTCGCGAACACCGGCGAGAGCAGGATCGCGGCCGCGCCCGCGCGCTTGGCGGCGGCGATCTCGCGCAGATCGTGCGCGGCGGCGATGGCGAGCCGCCCGGCGCGCCCGGCGCGGTGCAGCGGCGGTGCGCCATAGCTGCCTTGGGCGCCCCAGGCGCGGGCCGTCCGCGCGCTGCCGGCAAGGATCATCAGGTGCCCGTATTGCCGGCACACCCGCCGCAGCACACAGAACCGCACCCGCCGCTCGGCCGGCGGCAGATGGTAATGCCGGAACACGAAGCCCGATCCGCGCGGCAGGCGGCGTAGCGCGCTCTCCAGCGCGGCATCGTTGCGGGCATCCGACAGCAGCCACAGCCGGGGCACAGGGTGGCGAACGCGCATCGCCCGGCTATAGGTGGGCGCGATGGACAGCGCAGCCGCCCGACCCGCCCCCGAGCTCGCCTCCAAGCTCGCTGCGGTCGAGGACCGCATCGCCCATGCCTGCCGGATCGCCGGCCGGCCGCGCGCGGAGGTGACGCTGATCGCGATCAGCAAGACTCACCCAGCCGATGCGATCGCCCCGCTGATCGCCGCCGGACAGCGGGTGTTCGGAGAGAACCGGGTGCAGGAAGCGGAAGGCAAGTGGCCGGCTTTGCGCGAGCGGTACGACGGGATCGCGCTCCACCTCGTCGGCCGGTTGCAGTCGAACAAGGCGGACGAGGCGGTGGCGCTGTTCGATGCGATCCACTCGCTCGACCGGCCGCGCCTGGTGACCGCGCTGGCCAGGGCGATGGACCGGGCCGGCCGGCGGATCCCCTGCTTCGTGCAGGTCAATATCGGCGAAGAGCCGCAGAAGGGCGGCTGCGCGATCGCCGGGCTGTCGGCGTTGCTGGAGCAGGCGCGCGCCGCCGACCTGCCGCTCGCCGGGCTGATGTGCGTGCCGCCGCAGGAGATCGAGCCGGCGCCGTTCTTCGCACTGCTCGACAAGCTGGCGCGCGATCACGGCCTGCCGGGCCGGTCGATGGGGATGAGCGGCGATTTCGAAACCGCAATCATGCTGGGCGCCACCCATGTCAGGATCGGGACTGCGCTGTTCGGGGCGCGCGGCGGCTGATTCCTGCCATCCGCTGCCCGCTCACGCCGCCGCAGCGGGCATCTCGGCGTCGGCTGCGGCCAGCAGCGCCGCCTCCAGCCGAGCCAGCCGCTCCCTGCTCTCGATCTTCCCGCCCAGCAGGTCGGTGACATAGAAGGTGTCGACCGCCCGCTCGCCATAATGGGTGACGTGGGCCGAATTGACCATCAGCCGCTCTTCGAACAGCACGCGCGCCAGCCGGTTGAGCAGCGCCGGGCGGTCGCGGGCGATCACCTCGATCACCGTGAAGCGGTTCGACGCCTCGTGATCGAACAGCACCTCGGGACGCACCTCGAAGCTGTCGGCGCGCGGGTGGGCCGGCGGACGGCGGGCGAGCTGCGGGACCAGCTCGATCCGGTTGGCGAGGCAGTCGCGGATATGCGTCTCCAGCCGCTCGATCTGGTGCTCCTCGCGGAACGGCTGGCCGAGCGGGTCCTGGACGATGAAATTGTCGACCGCCGTGCCGCGCCGGGTGGTGTGGATGCGTGCGTCGATGATGTTGCCGCCGGCAAGATGGATCGCGCCGGCGATGCGGTAGAACAGGCCGGGATGGTCGTCGGCGATCACCGTCACCAGCGTCGCCCCGCGCGCGGGGTAATAGTGCGCGTGGATCGACAGCCGGTGCCCCGCCCGCCGGCAGGCGGCATAATGCGGCAGGTTGAGCGCGATGATATCGTCCGGCTCGGCGATCCAGTAGGCGTCGTCGAACAGGTCGCCCAGTTCCTCGATCACCCCTGCGCCATCGCCCAGCAGCTCGGCTACGCGGGCCTTCTTCGCGCTGACCCGCTGCTCGCCGCCGGGGCGGCCGTGGCCAAGCATCCGCTCCTCGGCAAGATCGTAGAGTTCCGCGATCAGCTGGCGCTTCCAGCTGTTCCACACGCCGGGGCCGACCGCGCGGATATCCACCACCGTCAGCACCAGCAACTGGCGCAAGCGTTCGAGGTTCTGCACCTGCGCCACGAAATCGGTGATCGTCTTGGGATCGGCGAGGTCGCGCTTGAACGCGGTCGCGCTCATCAGCAGATGGACCCGCACCAGCCAGCTGACCAGCTCGGTCTCCTTCTCGCTCAGCCCCAGCCGAGGGCACAGGCGCAGCGCCAGTTCCGCCCCCAGCACCGAATGGTCGCCGCCGCGCCCCTTGGCGATGTCGTGCAGCAGCGTCGCCACGTAGAGCGCCCGCCGGCAGGCCAGCCGGTGGATGATGTCGGTCGCCAGCGGATGGTCCTGCGCCAGCTCCCCGCGCTCGATCTGCGAGAGCAGGCCGATCGCCCGGATGGTGTGCTCGTCGACCGTGTAATGGTGGTACATGTCGAACTGCATCTGCGCGTTGACCTTGCCGAAATCGGGCACGAAGCGGCCGAACACGCCCGCCTCGTTCATCCAGCGCAGCACCGTCTCGGGATCGTTGCGCCCGGCCAGCACCTCCAGGAACAACGCATTGGCGCGGGGGTCCTTGCGGACCTCGCCTTTGATCAACTCCGCATCGCGGCGGATCATCCGGGTGGTGCCGGGGTGGATCTCCAGCCGCTCCTGCTCGGCCACAGCGAAGACCTCGATCAGCCGCACCGGGTCGCGCTGGAACCAGTCGTCGGCCGGCGCGCTCAGCCGGCCATTGGTAAGGGCATAGCCGCCGCGCAGCCTGCGGGCGCGCGCGGCCAGCCCGCGCAGCCGCGCCAAGGGGCCGGTCGCGCGCTCCTCGCGCTGCTGGTCGAAATGGGCGAGGAACACGCCCGTCAGGTGGCCGACATGCCTGGCCTGGAGGAAGTAGAACTGCATGAATCGTTCGACCGAGCTTTTGCCCGGCCGGTCGGCGAAGTTCATCCGCCGCGCGACCTCGCGCTGCAGGTCGAAGGTCAGGCGGTCCTCCGGCCGGCCGGTGATCGTGTGCAGGTGGCAGCGCACCGCCAGCAGGAACCCCTCCGCCCGGCGGAAGCTGCGATATTCGCGCGGCGTGAACAGCCCGATATCGACCAGCTCGGCCGCCGACCGCACACGGTGGAGGTATTTGGCGATCCAGTACAGCGTCTGCAGGTCGCGCAGGCCCCCCTTGCCGTCCTTGACATTGGGCTCCACCACATAGCGGCTGTCGCCCATCCGCTTGTGGCGGGCGCTGCGCTCTTCCAGCTTTTCGGTGATGAAGCGGGTCTCCGAACCCGGCACCACCTCGCCCCAGAAGCGCCGGCTCGCCTCTTCGTAGAGCGGCTGGTCGCCCCACAGGTAGCGGCCTTCGAGCAAAGCGGTGCGGATCGTCAGGTCCGATCGTGCCATCCGCACCATCTCGTCGGGCGAGCGGCTGGAATGGCCGACCTTGAGACCCAGGTCCCACAGGTAATAGAGCAGCGCCTCGATCACCTGCTCGCACCACGGCGCGGACTTCGCCGGGGTGAGGAAGGCAAGATCGACGTCCGAATGGGGCGCCATCTCGCCCCGGCCGTAGCCACCCACCGCCATCAGCGCGAGCCGCTCGCCGCTCGACCGGTTGGGCGCAGGGTACAGGTCGGTCACGACATGGTCGTGCAGCACCCGGATCAGCTGGTCGATGAGGAAGGCGTGGCCGTGGGTGATCTCGTGCCCGGCGCTCGGCCGCTCGGCCAGCCGGCGGGCCAGCTCGGCCCGCCCGGCGTCCAGCGATTCGCGCAAGGCGGCAACGACATGCGGTCGGGCCTTGTCGCGGCCATGCTCGGCGACGAGGGCGGCAACGGCTGCGGCCAGCGCCCGTCGGTCGATGATCGCGCGCTGGTGGGGGATCTTGAGAATGGTCACGCGGGCGCAGATAGGGTCTTGCGCCGTTCCTGCCAACGAATTGCCGGGCGGCTGCGATGCGCGGCCGGCCGGGGTTTCGCGTCGCGCCGTTCCATGGCAGAGCGCGCAGGCCGGCAGGCGGGGCGCCGGCCGCGAACGGAGCCAAGCGCATCATGCTAGACCTGCTGACCACCGGCGCCACCGAGGCGATCCGCTGGGAGGAGCTGGGGCTGCGCCCCGGCATCGACCTCGGCCTCTTCACCTTGCGCTTCTACTCGCTCGCCTATCTGGCCGGCATCCTGCTCGGCTACTGGCACCTGTCGAAGATGGTCCGCGCGCCCGGCAGCCCGATGGCGCAGCGCCATGCCGATGACCTGTTCTTCTGGTGCACGCTGGGCATCATCCTGGGCGGCCGCCTCGGCTATGCGGCCTTCTACCAGCCGGCGCTGTTCACCGGCTGGAGCGCGGACGAGGCCGTGGCGTGGGACCTGCTGCGGCTGTGGGACGGGGGGATGAGCTTTCACGGCGGCCTCATCGGGGTGACGCTGGCGATCGCCTGGGTGTCGTGGCGCGGCCACCTGTCCTTCCTGCGCGTGTGCGACTATATCGCGGTCAATGTCGGCTTCGGGATGCTGTTCGGGCGGCTCGCCAATTTCATCAATGGCGAGCTGTGGGGCCGCCCCACCGACGTGCCTTGGGCGATGATCTTCCCCGGCGACCCCACGGGCCTGCCGCGGCATCCAAGCCAGCTCTACGAGGCGGCGCTGGAAGGGGCGCTGGTGATCGCGGTCATGCTGCCGCTGTTCTGGAAGACCCGCGCGCGCTGGCGGCCGGGCCTGCTGGTCGGCACCTTCGCCGCGCTGGTATCGGGCGGGCGCTTCGTCGCGGAATTCTTCCGCGAGCCGGATTCGCAACTGGCTGCGTTCGCGCGGGAAAGCGGGCTCAACATGGGCCAGTGGCTCAGCCTGCCGCTGATCGTCGCCAGCCTGGCGCTGATCGCCTGGGCGCTGCGCCGGCCGCCGCTGGGGAGCCAGCGGGCGCCCGCCCCGGCATGAGCGCAACGGGCGGGGAGGGGGAGCATCATGCAGAGCGCGTCCGCCGCCTGATCGCCCGCTCCGGCCCGATCAGCGTGGCCCGGTTCATGGGCGAAGCGAACGCCCGCTATTACGCCGCGCGCGATCCGCTCGGGGCGGCCGGCGATTTCGTCACCGCGCCCGAGATCAGCCAGATGTTCGGCGAGCTGGTCGGCCTGTGGCTGGTCGACCTGTGGCAGCGAGCCGGCCGGACCGACCCGGTGCTGATGGTCGAGCTTGGCCCCGGACGCGGCACGCTGGCGCGCGACGCGCTGCGGACGATGGCGCTGCACGGGCTGGCGCCGCAGGTCCATTTGATTGAAGCCTCGCCGGCGCTGCGCCATCTCCAGCAGCGGGCCGTGCCGCAGGCGCAGTTCCACGGCGACCCCACCGGGGTTCCGCCCGACGCCCCGCTGCTGCTGGTCGCCAACGAGTTCCTCGACGCGCTGCCGATTCGGCAGCTGGTCCGCACCCCGGCGGGCTGGCGCGAGCGGCTGGTCGGGTTCGACGCGGCAGGACAGCTCGCCTTCGTCGCCGGCGGGCAGCCGATGGACGCGGCCGTGCCGGCGGCGCTGGCCGACGAGCCGCCGGGCACGATCGTCGAGACGAGCCCGGCCGCTGCCGCGATCATCCAGGAGGTCGCGCGCCGGCTCGCGAACCAGGGCGGCGCGGCGCTGTTCATCGATTACGGCCATACCGGCCCGCGCACCGGCTCCACCCTGCAGGCGGTGCAGCGGCATCGCCGGGTCGATCCCTTCGCCGCGCCGGGGGAGGCGGACCTCACCGCCCATGTCGATTTCGCCACCCTGGCCGATGTTGCGCAACGGCAGGGCGCCCGCTGGACCGGAACGGTCGAGCAGGGCGCGTGGCTGCGCGCGCTGGGGCTGGAGCAGCGCGCGGCGGCGCTGGCCTCGCGATCGCCGGCCCGGCGGGCGGAGTTGGCGGCGGCGGTCGAGCGGCTCGCCGGGGCCGAGCAGATGGGGCGGCTGTTCAAGGTGATGGCCCTCGCCGCGCCGGACTGGCCGGACGGCGCCGGGTTCGCGGGATAAAGGGTTGCGTTTGCGGGCCGAACCCCGGAACGCGGCCCCGCCGTGAGCCGTTTCGTGATGACCTCGCCCGCCGCTCGCGGGCCGCAGATGATCGAGGAGCAAGCCATGGGTGAATACGAACCCGAGGATTCACGCAACGTGACCCTCACCAACAAGACTGCGCCAGGAGAGCCGCCGCGCACCGGCCCACGCGAAGATGCAGCCCGCGCCGAAGCCGGGAAGAAGCGAGGCGAGGCCGACGACGATCAACGCACGGGGAGCCAGTCGCAAGGGCAGGGACAGCAATCGCAGAACGTGGCAGGATAAAGCCGGCCGCAAGCGGGTGGGGGCAGCACGGCCCCGACTCTTCCGTCGGGCGTGGGTCGGGGACGACAAGGCCTCCGAACGCGACTATGAGTGTGTCGCCCGCTCATGCTGAAACACGATCGACCGTCCGCCACGCCGCGTCCTGCCGCGACCGTCCTTGTGGTTCGCGACGATCCCTTTGAAGTGCTGATGGTGCGCCGGCACAAGGATCAGTCCTTCTCCTCCGCCCTGGTCTTTCCCGGCGGGGCGGTGGACGAATCCGATGCTTCGGAAGACTGGCTGCCGCTGGTGGCCGACGCTGAAGCGTTCAGCGATGGCGCACGCGCGCTGCGGATTGCCGCCTTCCGCGAGACATTCGAAGAAACCTCATTGTTGCTCGCGCGGAACAGCTGCGGACACTGCGCCGCACCGGCGGGCAGCGATGCAGCCAGACCGTTCATCGAGGTCGTCAGGAGCAGCGGGGG
>JACIYY010000135.1 GCA_014359685.1 Porphyrobacter sp.
CCCAGCGCCAGGCCGGCCGGCGCAGGTTGCGGATGCCGAGCAGATAGACGTTCTGGAACAGCACCACCATCAGCAGCACGCCGTTGCGCGCCTGATCCACGCTGGCGCCGGCACTCAGTTCCCTGTCCATCAGCCACACCGCCAGCACGGTCATCAGCACCGCGCCCGGCAGCAGCAGGATCAGCGCGTCGCGATCGACCAAAGCGGCCAGCTTGCGCCGAGGCGGCTGGGCAAGCTCGTCCCCTTCCGCCTTGCCGAAGCCCAGCGTCACGTCCTGCACGCCATTGGTGACGAGGTTGAGCCACAACAGCTGCACCGGGGTCAGCGGCAACGGCAGCCCGGCGACCAGCGCCAGCAGGAACATCCCGATCTCCGCAAGCCCGGTCGCGAGCAGGAAGATCACGATCTTGCGCACATTCTGGAATGTGACGCGCCCTTCCTCGATCCCGGCGACGATCGAGGCGAAATTGTCGTCCGCCAGCACCAGATCGGAGGCCTGGCGGGCGACGTCGGTCCCGCCCCGCCCCATCGCGATGCCGATATCGGCGGCCTGCAGCGCCGGCCCGTCATTGACCCCGTCCCCGGTGACCGCGACGATCTCGCCCGCCGCCCGGAAGGCGCGGACGATGTCCAGCTTCTGGCTCGGCTCGATCCGGGCGAACACCCGCGCGGCGAGGATGCGGCGGCGCAAGGCGTCGGGATCGCCGCCCGTCTCGGTCAGCTCGGCGCCGGTGACCACGTCGCTGTCCTCATCGGCGATGCCGATCCTGCGGGCGATGGCGATGGCGGTGGCGGGATGGTCGCCGGTGATCAGGCGCACCGAGATCCCGGCCGAGGCGCATTTCGCGGCGGCTTCGGCCACGCCCTCGCGCAGCGGGTCGGACAGGCCGACAAAGCCGATCGGCCGCAAGCCGTGGAGCCGGTCGGCGAGCGGGGAGGTGGGCGCGCTGCTTTCCCCTTCGGCCAGCGCGATCACCCGGAAGCCCTCGCGCGCCAGATCGCGGGCGATGGCGGCGGCCTCTCCGGCCTCCTCGCACATCGCCAGCACCGTTTCGGGCGCGCCCTTGACGATGATCCGGGTCGCCCCGTCCGTCGCGATCTCGACCGCGGCGAAGCGCTGGACCGGCTCGTAGGGGATCTGCGCCAGCCTCGGCGCGGCCAGCGCGGCGGCGATGTCCACCCCGGCCTCGCGCGCGAAATCCAGCAGCGCCACGTCGACCGCGTCGCCGGTCAGCTCGCCCGAGGCGGTGCTGTGCGCCTCGTTGCATAGCGCCGCCGCCTCGGCCAGCGGGGCGAGGTCGTGCCTGCCCCGGCCCGATTGCCACCCCGCCCGCTCGCTGGCGGTGCCGTCGGCGCGGGTCGCCTTTTCGACCGTCAGCCGGTTCATGGTCAGCGTGCCGGTCTTGTCGCTGGCGATCAGGGTGCACGAGCCGAGCCCTTCGACCGCAGGCAGCGCGCGCACGATCACGTTGCGCTTCGCCATCCGGCTGGCCGCTGCCGACAGGGCGACGGTGACCGCGATCGGCAGCCCTTCGGGGATCGCCGAGACGGCCAGCGCGATCGCCAGCATGGCGATGTCGCGCCACCCCTCCCCCTGCACCGCCAGCAGCACGGCGAGGATCAGGATCAGCCCCAGAGTCGCCACCGCGATCTGCCGCGCGAGATGCGCCATGCGCCGGATCAGCGGCGTTTCGCCGGCGGTGCGGGCGGCCTCCTCCAGCGAGCGGCCGATCGCGCCGATCGCTGTCGCCCCGCCGGTGGCGACCACCACGCCGAGCGCCCGGCCCTGCATCACCACGGTCCCGGCATGGGCGATCGAGACCCGGTCGGCCAGCAGCGTGTCGGGGGCCAGCGTCGCTTGCGCATCCTTGCTGACCGGCAGCGATTCGCCGGTCAGCGGTGCCTCGTCGATCTGCAGGCCGTGCGTCTCGATCAGGCGCAGGTCGGCGGTGACCTGCATCCCGCTGTCGAGCGCGACGATATCGCCGACCACCACCTCTTCCGCCGCGATCTCGCCCACCGCGCCGTCCCGCTTGACCGAGGCGCGGTGCGGCACGAGCGAGCGCAGCGCACGGGCGCTGGCATCGGCCTTGACCTCCTGGAACGCGCCGATCACCGCGTTGAGCAGCAGCACCCCGAAGATGAAGATGGCGTCGCTGCGGTCGCCCAGCAGCAGCGCCATGCCGCCGGCGAACAGCAGGATGTAGATCAGCGGGCTGGCGAACTGGCGCAGGAAGATCCGCCACGGGCTGGCGACCGGCCCTTCGGGCAGCCGGTTGGGGCCATGCTCGGCCAGCCGGCGGGCCGCCTCCTGCGCGCTGAGGCCGTCGGGGCTGGTGGCCAGCGCGGCGAGGGTTTCGGCCGGCGACATTGCGTGCCAGCGGCGGTCGGGGGTGGTGAGTGCGTCCATGTCGCTCCGCGCCGGGGCCAGGTGGTCAGCGGGATCGTCATCGTCGTCGCGCATTGCGGCGATATGGCACCCCCCGCCCTCGGTGCCAATGCGCCCCCGCTCCGCAGGGTTCCCCGGCGGGCGCGGCAGGCTTGCAGTTGCCGCCCGCCGGCGGCAGAGATCGCGGATGCTGTTCGGGTCCCGGTGTTCCGCCATTCCAGCCGCGCGTCCGGACGGTGGCGCGCTCGTTGCGGCGGTGGTTCATCGCGCCGCGCGGAGCGCCGGGGCCGACAATGCGGCGGCATGAGAAGGGCGAGCGGCTGCTGGCGATCGGGCTGGCCGCGCTGGCGGGCTTTGTCGATGCGCTGGGCTTCCTGAGCATGGGCGGCCTGTTCGTGTCCTTCATGAGCGGCAATTCCACCCGCATGGCGGTCGGCGTCACCAGCGCGGTGCCGGGCAGCCTGGCCGCCGGCGCGCTGATCGCGGCCTTCGTCGGCGGGGTGATGGCGGGCGAGGCGGTGGGGCGGCTTGCCGGACGCTGGCGCAAACAGGCGGTGCTGGGGTTCCTGGTGCTGGAATTGCTGGCTGCGGGGACGGCGACGCTGCTGCGAGGCGCGATGCTTGCGCCGCTGCTGATGGCCTTCGCGATGGGTTCGGCCAATGCGGTGTTCCAGCGCGAGGGCGAGGTCAGCGTCGGGGTGACATACATGACCGGCACGCTGGTCAAGTTCGGGCAGCATCTGGCGGCGGCGCTGGCCGGCGGGCCGCGCTTTGCATGGGCGTCTTATCTGCTGTTGTGGCTGGGGCTGGTCGCGGGCGCGGTGGCGGGCTCGGCAGCCT
>JACIYY010000136.1 GCA_014359685.1 Porphyrobacter sp.
CGACACGATGGTGGCCGAAGAGCTCAAGCTCAGCGAGGTCTCCGCGCATCCGGTGCGGGCCGCGCTGACCACCTTCTTCGCCTTCGTGCTGTTCGGCTTCATCCCGCTGCTGCCGTTTCTTGCCGGAATCGGGGCCGGGATCGAGGGCGCGGTCGGGGGGTTCGACCGGATGTTCGCCATCAGCATCGGGCTTGCCGCTGCGGCGTTCTTCGCGCTGGGCGTGGCCAAGGGCGCCGTCCTCGGCCTTGGCCGGCTGCGCGCCGGACTGCAGACGCTGGCCGTCGGCAGCCTGGCCGCGGTGCTGGCCTACGGCATCGGGGCCGGGCTGCGCGCGCTGCTGGGCGCAGCGGCCGGCTGACGGCGGCGGCCGGAGCGTTTGCGGCCAAGGGTTTGCGGGCCGGGGGTTTGCGGAGGAGCGCGGCGCGCCTATCTGCAGCGGGCGGTGCGAGGCCGGCGGCGGTTGGCGCGGCCCAGGGAGAAGAGCCATGGACCCCGAGATCATCGTCTGCCATTCCTGCGGCGGCCTCAACCGCGTCCCGGCCGCGCGGCTGGGCCAGAGCCCCAGATGCGGCCGCTGCCATGCGGCGCTGTTCGCGGGCAAGCCGGTCGCCGCCGACAGCGCGCTGTTCGACCGGCTGATCGGCCGGGGCACGCTGCCGGTGCTGGTCGATTTCTGGGCCGCCTGGTGCGGGCCGTGCCGGGCGATGGCCCCCGCCTTCGAAGCCGCCGCCGCCGCGCTGGAGCCGCAGATGCTGCTGGCCAAGGTCGATACCGAGGCGGCGCAGGACATCGCCGGCCGCTACGCCATCCGCTCGATCCCGACGCTGATCCTGTTCCGCAACGGGCGCGAGGTGGCGCGGCAGGCGGGCGCGATGAACCTGCAGGGGCTGGTCCGCTGGGCGCAAGCGGCGCTGGCGGGATCGTAGCGCCGGGGGCCGGCGCGCCCTATGCCGGGCAGGGCTGCTGCCTGCGGGTCAGCAGGGCCAGCTGCGCGCGGTAGAGCATCGCGATCTGCTGATGCACCTCTGCGGCTTCGGGATAAGGCGCCGCGCGCGCGCGCCGCTCTTCTTCCGCCATGCGTTCGGCATAATAGTGGATGTCGTCCTGCACGCCAGCCTCCTCGGGGTTTGGGCCGCCGGCGACCGCCTGAACGGTTCGGCTGGAAGGAGAATCGCACACGCCGCTGGCTGGCTGCATCCGTAGTCTTCCGGATGGGTCGGCCGGCCCGAATCGGTCGGCCCGGCGGCGCGAGACGGCTTGCCTGCGGGCGCGAAACCGGGCCACTAGGCACCAGCAGCGCCCCCGCATCAGGCGGCCGGTGCGCCGGAGATTGGTGATGGCCGACATCGCAACGCTGACGCTCAACCCCACGCTCGATGTCTCGTTCGAGGTCGAGCGGATCGCCCCGACCCACAAGCTGCGCGGCGACAAGGAGCGGCACGATCCCGGCGGCGGCGGGATCAACGTGGCGCGGGTGTTCGTGCGGCTGGGCGGCAATGCGCGCTGCTATTACCTGGCGGGCGGCGCCACCGGGGCCGCGCTCGACTGGCTGCTCGACCTGCACCAGCTGGTCCGCAGCAAGATCCCGATCAGCGGCGAGACGCGCGTGAGCACCTCCATCTTCGTGCGCGAGAGCGGGGGCGAGTACCGCTTCGTCACCGACGGTCCGCTGGTCTCCGCGGCCGAGTGGCAGGCCTGCGAACAGCAACTGGAGGAGGCGCGGTGCGAATACCTGGTCGCCAGCGGATCGCTGCCGCGCGGGGTGCCGGCCGATTTCTACGCCCGCATCGCCGCCATCGCCCGGCGGCGCGGCATCCGCTTCGTGCTCGACAGCTCGGGCGAGGGGCTCGCGCAGGGGCTGGCCGGCGGCGGGGTGTTCCTGGTCAAGCCGAGCCTCGGCGAGCTTCGCAGGCTGACCGGCGAGGCGCTAAAGGACGATCGCGCGGTGGCCGAGGCCGCACGGGCGATCGTGGCGCGCGGGCAGGCCGAGCTGGTCGCGGTGACGATGGGCCGCGACGGGGCGATGCTGGTCGATGCCTCGGGCACGCTGCGCCTGCCGGCCATCCCGGTCGAGGCATCGAGCGCGGTGGGGGCGGGCGACAGCTTCCTTGCCGGCATGATCCACGCGCTGGCCGAAGGGCGGACGGCGGCGGAGGCGTTCCGCTTCGGCCAGGCCGCCGGCGCCGCCGCGGTGCTGACGCCCGGCACCGACCTCGCCCGCGCCGACGACATTCGCCGGCTTTACGCCGCAGCTTTGGCCGCGCCGCCGGCCGGGGCCGGACATGCGGGGCGGGAGCAGGGCTGATGCGGCGCCTGTCGGTCGTGATCCTCGCCGGCGCTGCGCTGGCTTCGTGCCGGACCGCCCCGCCTGAGGCGCCGGGGCCGGAGACGCGCGTGCGCGCGGTGGGAACGCGCGAGGCGATGATCGACGGGATCAACCCGGCGGCGCTGGCCATCTGGCATATCCGCAGCAACGCCGCTGCTGCCGGCGGCCCGGCGCTCGACCCCGCGCTGATGGACCCGGTGGCGTGGTCGCGGCTGGAAGATGCCGCCCGGATGCTGGCGTTCTATTCGCGCCGGATGGCCGAGGCCGACCTGTTCCGCGCCGGGGGGCCGGACATCGGTTCCGGCCCGGTGCCTGCGGGCATCGCTTCGCGCGAGGAGGTGCAGGCGATGATCGATGCGGACCCGCAAGGGTTCCGCGCGATTTCGCGCCAGATGGCCGAGCAGGCCGATGGTCTGGCGCAAGCCGCCGCAGCGCGCGATCCGGTGCGGGCCGGCGCGCTTGCCACCGCCATCGACGAGCCCTGCCAGTCCTGCCACCTGCGCTATTGGTACGAGCACTAGCCGCCGCGCCGGTCAGCCGCCCTCGCCCGGCCCGCCCTGCGCTCGCGCACCGCGACCCACCATTTGGCCGCCTCGGTCGCGAGCAGCACGGCCGCCGCGCCCGCCAGACACCAGACCAGCACCTCTGCCGGCACCGGCCCGGTCCCGAGCAGCGCCTGGAGCGGCGCCAGATTCATCGCGAGCAGATGCAGCGAGAGCGCCGCGAACAGGCCGACGAACAGCCAGCCATTCTCCGCCCGGCCCCAGCGCCAGGCCGGCCGGCGCAGGTTGCGGATGCCGAGCAGATAGACGTTCTGG
>JACIYY010000137.1 GCA_014359685.1 Porphyrobacter sp.
TCTTCGCCGATTATTGCCGCCCGGCGATCCGGCTGTCGGCGCTCCAGCAGGTGCGCACCATCTATGTGCTGACCCACGATTCGATCGGGCTGGGCGAGGACGGGCCGACCCACCAGCCGATCGAGCACCTGCAATCGCTGCGGGCGATGCCAAACCTGCTGGTGATGCGCCCCGCCGACGCGCTGGAGACTGCCGAGTGCTGGGAATTGGCGCTGCAGCAGCCGGCGCGGCCGAGCGTGCTGGCGCTGACCCGCCAGGACCTGCCCGCCTTGCGCGACGATGCGGGCGAGAACCGCTCCGCGCGCGGTGCCTACCGGCTTCGCTCCGCCACCGCGCCGCGCCGGGTGATCGTGATCGCCACCGGCTCCGAAGTGGCGCTCGCCTGCGCGGTGGGCGCGGCGCTCGAAGAGCAGGGGATCGGCGCCGACGTCGTGTCGATGCCCTGCGCCGAATTGTTCGACGAACAGCCCGCCGACTATCGCCAGGACATCCTCCCCGACTTGCCCGCAGCTGAGATCCTGCGCGTCTCGATCGAGGCGGGGGCGAGCTTCGGGTGGGAACGTTACATCACCGCCGACGGGCTTGCCATCGGCATCGACCGCTTCGGCGCATCAGGGCCGGCGCCCGCCCTGTTCGCGGCGTTCGGCTTCACGGTCGAGGCGATCGTGCCCAGGATCATGGCGACACTTTCCAGCAACTGACGGGGAATAGGATATGGCGACGAAGGTTTCGATCAACGGGTTCGGACGCATCGGACGGCTCGTCGCCCGCGCGATCCTGGAGCGCAGCGATCACGATCTCGATCTGGTGGCGATCAACGACCTCGCCTCGCCGGCCGACAATGCGCTGCTGTTCGCCTATGACAGCACGCACGGCCGCTTCCCCGGCACCGTCACCAGCGATGCCGATTCGATGCAGGTCAACGGCAAGGACATCGCCGTCACCAGGGAACGCGATCCCGGCAAGCTGCCGCACAAGGCGATGGGGGTCGATCTGGTGCTGGAATGCACGGGCTTCTTCCAGAGCCACGATGCCGCCAGGCCGCACCTCGATGCCGGCGCCAAGCGGGTGCTGATCTCGGCCCCGGCGACCGGCGTGTCGGCGACCATCGTCTATGGCGTCAACCACGATACGCTGACCGCCGACGATGTGATCGTCTCCAACGCCAGCTGCACCACCAACTGCCTGGCACCGGTCGCCAAGGTCCTGAACGATGCCTTCGGGATCGAACGCGGCTTCATGACCACGATCCATTCCTACACCAACGACCAGCGCATCCTCGACCAGATCCACAAGGACCTGCGCCGCGCCCGCGCCGGCGCGCTCAACATGATCCCCACCACCACCGGCGCCGCGCGCGCCGTGGGGCTGGTGCTGCCCGAGCTGAAGGGCAAGCTGGACGGCTCGTCGATCCGGGTGCCGACTCCCAACGTCTCGCTGGTGGACCTGGTGTTCGTGCCGGGGCGCGACACCGGCAAGGACGAGATCAACGCCGCGCTGAAGCAGGCTGCCGAAGGCCCGATGAAGGGCGTACTCGACTACACCGACCAGCCGCTCGTCAGCAGCGACTTCAACCATTATCCGGCCAGCTCCACCGTGGACAGCCTGGAGACCGTGGTGCTGGAGAGCAAGCTGGCCCGCGTGGTGTCGTGGTACGACAATGAATGGGGCTTCTCCAACCGCATGATCGACACCGCCGGAGTGATGGCGGGCCTGCTCTGAGCGACCGGTGAGCGGGCGGCTGGCAGGCATCGCCCGGCACGCCCGGCCGCGCGGCCCGATCGAGCGGGTGGACCACGCCCGTGTCAGCCGCGCCGCCGGGATCGCCGGGGACTTTCGCGGCGCGCTGGCCGCGCAGAAAAGCGGCGCGCGGCGCCAGGTCTCGCTGCTGGAGGCGGAATGCTGGGCAGCGGCGATGGCCGAGCTGCACCGCGACGAGCCATGGTGGATCCGCCGCGCCAACCTGCTGGTACACGGCCTGCGGCTGCCGCGCGCGGCAGGCACCCGCATTCGCATCGGCGCGGCCTGTCTGCTGGAAGTCACGATGGAATGCGATCCGTGCAGCCGCATGGAGGAGGTCGTGCCCGGCCTCATGGCCGCGCTGACGCCCGACTGGCGCGGCGGGTTCCTGGCACGGGTGCTGGAGGACGGTGACTGTGCCGTCGGGGACGAAGTGAGGATCGAGGAATGAGCCAGTTCAAGACCCTGGATGACCTGGGCGACATCAGCGGCAAGGTCGCGCTGGTGCGGGTCGATCTGAACCTGCCGATGCGCGACGGCGAGGTGACCGACGCCACTCGCGCCCGCGCGGTCGCCCCGACGATCCTGGAACTGGCCGATGCCGGCGCCAAGGTGCTGCTGCTGACCCATTTCGGCCGGCCCGAGGGGCAGCGCAACTCGACCATGTCGACCAGCCTGATCCAGCGGACGATCCAGGACGTGCTGGGGCGCGAGGTGATGTTCATCTCCGAAGTCAGTGGCCCGGTGGTCGAACAATCGCTGGCGATCATGCGGCCCGGCGATATCGGCCTGTTGGAGAACACCCGCTTCTGGCCCGGCGAGGAGGCCAACGATGCCGATTTCGCCCGCGCCATCGCCGCCCACGGTGATTTCTACGTCAACGATGCCTTCTCCGCCGCTCATCGCGCCCATGCCAGCACGGAGGGGCTGGCCCATCTGCTGCCCGCCTATGCCGGCCGGGCGATGCAGGCCGAGCTGGAGGCGCTCGACAAGGCGCTGGGCCATCCGCAGAGGCCGGTCGCGGCGGTGGTCGGCGGCGCCAAGGTGTCGACCAAAATGGGGGTGCTGGAGCATCTGGTCGGCCGGGTCGATCACCTGATCATCGGCGGCGGCATGGCCAACACCTTCCTCGCCGCGCGCGGGATCGCTGTCGGCAAGTCGCTGTGCGAGCACGAGCTGACTGGCGACGTCGCGGCGATCATGGAGGCGGCCGACCGCTCCGGCTGCGTGGTCCACCTGCCCTATGACGTTGCGGTCGCCAGGGAGTTCGCCCCCAACCCGCCATCGCTGCGGGTCTGCAATGTCCATGACGTCGCCGCCGACGAGATGATCCTCGATATTGGCCCGCAGGCGACAGAGGCGCTGGCCGATGCGCTCAAGACCTGCCGCACGCTGGTCTGGAACGGCCCGCTCGGCGCGTTCGAGACCCCGCCCTTCGATACCGCAACGGTCGCGTTGGCGCGCACCGCTGCGGCGCTGACCCGCGAAGGCTCGCTGGTGTCGGTGGCCGGCGGTGGCGACACCGTCGCGGCGCTCAACCAGGCCGGCGTGACCGGCGAATTCAGCTACGTCTCCACCGCCGGGGGCGCGTTTCTCGAATGGATGGAAGGGCGCGAGCTGCCCGGCGTCGCGGCGCTCCGGCAGGCGGACTGACGCCGCCGTGGCCGCCGGCCGCTTGGTTGAACCGCCACATCCGCGCGGCTAAGCCGCAAGCCACGAACTGACAGACAGGGGGACACGACCAATGAACACCGCCGAGATGACCGCCAAGATCGCCGCCGGCAAAGGCTTCATCGCCGCGCTCGACCAGTCGGGTGGCTCCACCCCCAAGGCGCTGCGCGCCTACGGCGTGGCGGATGACGAGTGGAACGGCGAGGACGAGATGTATGCCAAGATCCACGAGATGCGCTGCCGGATCATCAAGGCCCCCAGCTTCAACGGCGATCGGGTGATCGGCGCCATCCTGTTCGAAAAGACGATGGACGGCGTGGTCGACGGCAAGCCCGTGCCGCAGGCGCTGATCGACAAGGGCGTGGTCCCGTTCGTCAAGATCGACAAGGGGCTGGAGGACGAGGTCAACGGCGTGCAGCTGATGAAGCCGATCCCTGGCCTCGACGCACTGCTGACCCGCGCCAGGGGGCTGGGCGTGTTCGGCACCAAGGAGCGTTCGGTCATCAATGCCGCCAACCGCGAAGGTATCGCGGCGGTGGTGGCGCAGCAATTCGAGGTCGGCCGCGAGGTGCTCGCCCATGGGATGATGCCGATCCTGGAGCCGGAATATTCGATCAAGGCCGCCGACCGTGCCGAGGGCGAGGCGATCCTGCGCGAGGAGATCCTCAAGCATCTGGATGACCTGCCCGAAGGCCAGCAGGTGATGCTCAAGCTGTCGATCCCGGTGAAGCCCAACACCTATGCAGCATTGGTGGCCCATCCCAAGGTGCTGAAGGTGGTGGCGCTGTCGGGCGGCTTCACCCGCGACGAGGCCTGCGCGGAGCTGGCGAAGAACGACGGCATGATCGCCAGCTTCAGCCGCGCCCTGCTGGAAGAGCTGCGCGCGCAGCAGAGCGACGCCGAATTCGACGCCAAGCTGGACGAGGCGATCACCGCCATCCACCGCGCCAGCGTGGAGAAGGTCGCGGCGTAAGCGCCCCCATGCCCGACGCGCCTGCCACCCAGCTCTACCTGATCTCCCCGCTCGACGTGTCGGGCAGCTTCGCGGACCGGCTCGCCCGCGCGATCGACGCCGCGCATCCGGCGATGCCGGTCGCCGCCTTCCAGCTGCGCCTGAAGGATGTCGACCAGCACGCGGCGGCGCGCCTCGCCGAGCCGTTGCAGGCGGTCTGCCGGGACCGCGAGGTGGCCTTCATCGTCAACGACAGCATCGCGCTGGCGCGGCGGATCAAGGCCGATGGCGTGCATCTGGGGCAGGGCGACGGCACCGTGCAGGAGGCGCGCGAGGCGCTGGGTCGGGAGGCGCAGATTGGCGTCACCTGCCATGCCAGCCGCCATCTGGCGATGGAAGCAGGCGAAGCGGGCGCCGATTACGTCGCCTTCGGCGCCTTCTTCCCCAGCACCACCAAGGCCAGCGAACACCGGGCGGAGCCGGCGCTAGTGGAATGGTGGCACCAGCTGATGGAGATTCCCTGCGTCGCCATCGGCGGGATCACGCCGGCCAATTGCCGCGCGCTGGTGACGGCCGGCGCCGATTTCCTCGCCGTCAGCGCTGCCGTGTGGAGCGGGGACGAGGCAGCGGCGGTGCGCGCCTTCGGCGAGGCCGTCGCGCCATAGCGGGAGCGTTTTGCACGGGTGCGGGCGGTTTCCCCCCTGCACCGGCGCGTACAGAGCCGCGAACTAACGCTCCTGCCGGATGCAGCGCAGCCGGCCGGGCGTGCCGTTTTCCAGCCGGCGCAGCGTGGCACTGGAGATCACCGCGTATTCCTCCCCCTGCCGGGGGCCGCTGGTGAAGGTCAGCCGGTCACCGCGCCGCAGATAGGTGCCCGACCCGGCGGCCGAGGAATAGCGCGAATCGCTCTCGATCCGGAAGCCCAGCTCCGGCTGTTCGATGCCGCGCGGACCGGCGGCATCGCCGGGCAGCTCGCACACATAGCGGCCCTGCTGCATGGTGCCGATCGACCCCTGCGCCACGGCCGGCGCGGCGAGGGCCAGGGACAGCGCAATGGCCGCCCCGGCTGCGATGATGCGATGCCCGGTCATGCCGCCCGCCATAGCGGCGTCGCGCTTGCATTGCCATGAACGCGGCCAGCGGCTAGGGCGCGCCGACATTTTTCCGCACATCGAAGGCTGAAGACGCGATGAAGATCAGCGGCGTGGACATCCGCCCCGGCAACATCCTCGAATATGAGGGGGGCATCTGGAAGGTGGCCAAGATCCAGCACACGCAACCCGGCAAGGGCGGCGCCTATATGCAGGTCGAGATGAAGAACCTGCAGGACGGCCGCAAGACCAACGTGCGCTTCCGCAGCGCCGACACGGTCGAGCGGGTGCGGCTCGATACCAAGGATTTCCAGTATCTGTATGCCGAAGGCGACAGCCTCGTGTTCATGGACCGCGACACCTACGAGCAGATCCAGCTCCCCGCCGACCTGCTCGGCGATGCGGCCGCGTTCCTGGAGGACGGGATGGAGGTGACGCTGGAGATGTGGGAGGACAAGCCCATCAGCGTGGCCCTGCCCGAACAGGTGGAGGCGGTGATCGTCGAGGCCGATGCGGTGGTCAAGGGCCAGACCGCATCCTCCAGCTACAAGCCGGCGGTGCTGGAGAACGGCGTGCGGGTGATGGTGCCGCCACATATCGGCGCGGGCACCCGGATCATCGTCGACGTCTATGAACGGACCTATCTCGGAAAGGCCGGCTGACCGGCCATGCCGGCAGTCTCCGGCCTGATCCGCGTGATGGAGCGCGCCGCGCGCAAGGCCGGCGCGCGGCTGCGGCGCGATTTCGGCGAGGTCGAACAGCTCCAGGTCAGCCGCAAGGGTCCGGCCGATTTCGTCAGCCGCGCCGATCGCCAGGCCGAACGCACTCTTTGGGACGAACTGCGCGCCGCCCGGCCCGGCTGGGGATTCGTGCTGGAGGAAGGCGGCGTGATCGAAGGCGAACCGACGCTGCCCCGCTGGATCATCGACCCGCTCGACGGGACCAGCAACTTCCTCCACGGCATCCCGCATTTCGCCATCTCCATCGCGGTCCAGGAACGCGCGCTCGACGGGAAGGGCGCGGACGGCAGCGGCTGGGGCGATGTCACCGCTGGCCTCGTCTATCAGCCGATCACCGATGAAAGCTTCTGGGCCGAGAAGGCCGGCGGCGCCTGGCTCCAGGACGCGCGGCTGCGCGTGTCGGGCCGACGCCACCTGTCCGACGCGCTGATCGCCACCGGCATCCCGTTCCACGGCCATGGCGATCTTGAGGAATGGAGCCGGGTGTTCGCCGCCATTGGCCCGCAGGTCGCCGGCATCCGCCGCTTCGGTTCGGCCGCGCTCGATCTCGCCTGGGTCGCGGCGGGCCGCTTCGACGGGTTCTGGGAAAGCGATCTCCGCCCGTGGGACAGCGCCGCCGGCTGCCTGCTGGTGCGCGAGGCCGGTGGCTTCGTCACCGATTATCGCGGCCGCTCGCAGCCGATCTGCGCCGCGCAGGTGCTAGCCGCCAACGATCCGCTGCATTCGCGGCTGCACAAGCTGCTTGCCGGCGCGCTGCGCGATTGAGAGCGAGCCGGGACTGTTTTGCCCGTTCGCCCGTTGATGCCCGGGCGGCGTCCGGCTAGGCGCGAAGGGATGGTGAGGCCCCTGTGGCGGAATCGGTAGACGCGCTCGACTCAAAATCGAGTTTCCTCGTGAAGTGCCGGTTCGAGTCCGGCCAGGGGCACCATCTTGTTGCGCTACCGCGCTTCGCGCTGCTTGAGTGCGTTCCGGCGCGCCCGCGCTTTGGCCTCCCCGCGCGTGGGCTTGCCCCGCGATGATCGCCCCGGTCGAGGCGCCGTCGTTCCACGCCGTCGCTGCGATGGCGGTCACCGTGGCGGTGTTCGTGGCCTTCGCGCGCGGGCGCATCGCCACCGAGATCGTCTCGTTGCTGACCATCGCGGTGATTGCGCTCGGCCTCTATTTCTTCCCCCTGCCGGGGCAGGGGCCGACCGAAGGGCTGGACCTCGCCTTCTCGGGCTTCGGCCACTACGCGCTCATCACCATCTGTTCGCTGATGATCATGGGCCGTGGTCTCGTCGTCACCGGCGCGCTGGATCCGGCCTCGCGCGTGCTTGCGCGGGTGTGGCGGATCAACAAGCAGCTGGGCCTGCTGGTCTCGCTGCTGATCGCCATGGCCCTGTCGATGATCGTCAACGACACCCCGGTGCTGGTGCTGCTGCTGCCGATCTTCGTGGCGCTGGCGCAGCGTGGCGCGATGCCGGCCTCCAAGACGCTGATCCCGCTCAACGCGGCCGTGCTGATCGGCGGCATGGCGACCACCATCGGCACCTCCACCAACCTGCTGGTCGTCTCGATCGCCCGCGATCTGGGGATGCCGCAGATGAGTGTGTTCCACTTCACCCCGATCGTGCTCGCTGCGGCTGTGGTGGCGCTGCCCTATCTGTGGCTCGTTATGCCGCGCCTGCTGGGCGACAACAGCCCGGGCGCGGCGCAGGCCCAGCGCCGCTTCGTCGCGCGGATGCGGGTGCCTGCGGGCAGCGATCTGGTGGGCAAGCGGATGGAGGAGGTGGCCGGCAGCCTGCCCGAGGATTTCGCCTTCGATCAGCAGCCCGGCGGCGCCTTCCAGCCGGGGCAGCGGCTGCGGATCTCGGCCACGCATGATGCGCTGGAGGAGGGCTTGCGGGTGCTGAAGGGGCAGGTGGCGCCGGGCTGGGTGGTCGACCGCATCCGCCGCCTGGGGGCCGCGCAGGGCGAGGACGTGCAGGTGGTGGAAATGGTCGTCACCGCCGATTCGCGGCTCGTCGGGCGAACGCTCGCCACCTCCGGCATCGCCGACCATTACGGCGTCGCGGTGCTGGGCGTCCACAAGCCGCAGAAGCTGATGCACAATCGCCCCTTCGACGAGCGCGGCGACATCCGCCTCGCCGAAGGCGACGTGCTGCTGGTGATGGGGCTGCCGGACGGATTGGCGGAATTCGCCGGCCACGACAGCCTGCTCCAGCTGGAGGGCGGCAGGCTGATGCCGCGCCGCTCCAAGGCGGTGCTGGCGGCGGCAATCATGTTCGGCTCGGTCGCGCTCGCCTCGATCGGATTCCTGCCCATCGCCATCGCCGCCCTTGGCGGGGCGATCGTGATGTTCGTGACCGGCTGCGTGAAGTTCGACCGGGTCGGCCGGGCGCTGTCGGCCAAGGTCATCGTGCTGGTCGCAGCCAGCATTGCGATCGGCCGCATCATCCTTGAAAGCGGCGCTGCCGGTTGGTTGGGAGAGGTGATGGCCAGCGGCCTGCAATATCTCCCCCCCGCAGCGGTGCTGGCGGTGATCATGCTGTTCGTGACCGTGCTGACCAACTTTGCGTCCAACGCGACGGCGGCGACGGTTGGCACCCCGATCGCCTTCTCCATCGCCGGGCAGCTCGGGCTGCCGGCGGAGCCGCTGATCCTGGCGGTGCTGTTCGGCTGCAACCTGTGCTACGCCACGCCAATCGCCTATCAGACCAACATGCTGATCATGGCCGAAGGCAGCTACGAGTTCCGCGACTACCTGCGCACCGGCGTCCCGCTGGTGCTGCTGATGGTGGCGACGCTCAGTTACCTGCTCGTCACCAGCTACGGCATGTAAGCCCCCGGTCGGCAGCCTCTGATCCTGCTGGCGACCGGGCGGTCAGTACCATGGGCGGGGCGGAAATCGCCAAGGCGCTGGCCGACTGACCGCATTGATCGCCGGCGGCCCGGAAGCGGGCCGAGGCCGGGCGCCTCAGCCTCGCGTCAGCGCCCGCGCGGTGGCCTTGGCCTGCTGCCGGTTGTGGCGGATCGACCACAGCAGCGACAGCCCGATCAGCACCGCGCCGATCACTCCGGTGATCGTCTCGGGAATGTGGAACCGCGCCGAAAGCAGCATGATCGCGCCCAGCACGATGATCGCCCAGAACGCGCCATGCTCCAGGAAACGGTACTCGGCCAGCGTGCCCTGTTCGACCAGGTGGATGGTCATCGAGCGCACGAACATCGCCCCGATCGACAGGCCCAGTGCGATCACGATCATGTTGTTCGACAGCGCAAAGGCGCCGATCACCCCGTCGAAGCTGAAGCTCGCGTCGAGCACGTTGAGATAGAGGAACCCGCCCAGCCCGCTGCGCACGGCGGCGCCCGCGAGCTGCTGCTTCTGTTCGCTGAGCTGAAGGATGGTGTTGACCCCCTCGACGGCGATGAAGGTGACCAGGCCCAGCATGCCGGCGACCACAAAGGTCAGGGCCTCGCTCGGCGGCAGCAGGTTGGAAATGCCCCACAGGACCAGCAGCAGGATCGCGATCTCGGCGGCGGGCAGCGCCCCGAAGCGCGACAGCTGCCGCTCCACCACGGCGATCCAGTGCACATCCTTGTCGCGGTCGAAGAAGAATTTCAGCCCCACCATCGCCAGGAAGGCGCCGCCGAAGCCAGCGATGCCGACATGGGCGGAACTGACGATCCGCTCGTATTCGGCCGGATTGTTGAGCGACAGGTCGATCGTCTCCAGCGGCCCCAGTCCGGCGGCGATGGCAACGATGGCGAGCGGGAACACCACCCGCATCCCGAACACCGCGAAAGCGATGCCCCAGGTCAGGAAGCGCTTCTGCCACACCGCATCCATGTCCTTGAGGACAGACGCATTGACGACCGCATTGTCGAAGCTGAGCGAGATTTCCAGCACCGACAGAACCAGGATGATCCACAGCATCGCCGCCGTCGCGCGGAGGTCGCCCGTGCTCTCCAGACCGTACCACACGCCCAGCCCCAGACAGACCAGCGTGAACACCAACGACAGACCGTAGAAGCGCAGCAGCGTGGCCATGGGCGGGCACCAGCGAGAGGGAACAATCGCTGCGCGCTAGGGCCTTCGCCGCTCCGCTGCAATGGCCAGCCGCGCCCCGGCGGCACCCGGATCAGGTCGGGCGGTAGACGCTGTCCTCGCCCGGAAAGCTGCGATTGCGCACTTCATCGGCATAGCGGGCGGCGGCCTCGCTCACACTGGTTGCGAGGTCGGCATAGCGCTTGACGAAGCGCGGCACCCGCTCGAACATCCCGAGCATATCATCGGTGACCAGCACCTGCCCGTCGCAGCGGGCCGACGCGCCGATGCCGATGGTCGGGCAGGCGAGTGCCTCCGTCACCGCCACCGCGATCGGCTCGACCACGCCCTCCACCACCACCGCGAAGGCGCCGGCCTCGTCCAGCGCCCGGGCGTCGCCGACGATCTTGGCGGCCTCGGCCTCGCTGCGCCCGCGCGCGCCATAGCCGCCCAGCACATTGACCGCTTGCGGCGTCAGCCCGACATGCCCCATTACCGGGATGCCGCGCTGGCTGAGGAATGCCACCGTCGGGGCCATCGCCGCGCCGCCTTCCAGCTTGACCGCCGCCGCGCCGCTCTCCTTCAGCAGCCGCGCCGCGCTGGCAAAGGCCTGTTCGGGCGAGGCTTCATAACAGCCGAACGGCAGGTCCACCGCCACCACTGCGTGATAGCTGCCGCGCACCACGGCGGCGGCATGGGCGGCCATCATCTCCAGCGTGACCGGGATGGTGGAGGGCAGGCCATAGATCACCTGCGCCAGCGAATCGCCCACCAGCAGCATGTCGCAATGCTCGTCCAGCAACTGCGCCTGCCGCGCGGTATAGGCGGTCAGCACCACGATCGGCTGCTCGGTCGCCCCGTCCACCTTGCGCTGGCGGATCGCGGGGATGGTCAGCCGGCGCATCGGCTGCGGCATCGGGTTGGCGCGGCTGGTGCCGGTATCGAGCTGATAGGTGGACATGCTGCCTCCTGTAGCCCTCCGCGCGCGCCGCGCAAAGCGCGCCCGTCGCGGTCGGCCTGTGGAACGGCCGACAATCGCCCATTGCCAGCGTCACGAAACTGCATAGAACCTGTCATGCGGCCGGCGGAGCGGGGCAGTCCCGTCCGGGCCGAAGGGGTCTGGCAACGCATGATCTTCGGCCGGGTGAAGCCGCTTTCCGCCATTCTGGCGACGGCGGAGAAAAAGGCGCTGCATCGTTCGCTGGGTGCCATACAACTGACGCTGCTGGGCGTGGGCGCGATCATCGGCACCGGCATCTTCGTGCTGACGAGCGAGGCGGCGCAGAAGGCCGGACCGGGCATGATGTGGAGCTTCGTGATCGCCGGGCTCGTCTGCGCGGTGGCCGCGCTGTGCTATTCCGAACTCGCCGCGATGGTGCCGGTGTCGGGCTCTGCCTATACCTATACCTACGCGGTGATGGGGGAGTTGCTGGCGTGGATGGT
>JACIYY010000138.1 GCA_014359685.1 Porphyrobacter sp.
CCGCCCTGCCGCAGCATCGCCACGCCGGCCTCGGCCGCGCGCGGATCGGCGGCGGTCACCAGGCCGGGGCCGGCGCTCTCCGTCGCCGCGGCAACCGAGGCGGGGGCGGGAGCCGTCGGGGGCAGGGGGGTGGTGGCGCAGGCGCCGAGGAGGAGGGCGGTCGCCAGGGTGGCGGCAGAAGCGATAACGCGGTGCAGCATTCCCCGGTGCTATTCGCTTCCCACCGCCTCGGCAATGGTTCTGAAGCCCTCGCGCCACATCAGCCGGTGCAGACCGGACAGCACCGCGCGCGCGGTGCCCGGGCCGCCATAGACCATCGCGCTGTAGAGCTGGACCAGGCTGGCGCCGGCGCGAATCCGCTCCCACGCATCCTCCGCAGTGGCGATCCCGCCGACGCCGATCAGCGGCAGCGCGCCGCCGGTCGCGCGGCGGAAATCGCGCAGCCGCTCCAGCGCCAGCGCGCGCAGCGGCGCGCCCGACAGCCCCCCGCTTTCGCCCGCATGGCGCGAGCCGAGCGGCGGCGGACGGGTGATCGTGGTGTTGGACACGATCAGCGCGCCCAGCCGGCGACCGATGGCGATGCGGGCGATGGCGTCGATATCGGCCGGCAGCAGGTCGGGCGCGACCTTCAGGAACACCGGCGGCCCGTCCGCCCCGCGCGCCGCCAGCACCGCATCGAGCAGCGCGCCCAGCGCACTGGCATCCTGCAGGGCGCGCAGGCCGGGGGTATTGGGGCTGGAGACATTGACCGCCAGATAGGCGGCGTGCGGCGCCATGACCCGCGCCATGTGCGCGTAATCGGCGATCCAGTCGGCCGAATCCTTGTTGGCGCCGATATTGACCCCGACGATCCCGCCCTGCCGGCCCCGGCCAGCGAGCCGTGCCAGCGCCGCCGCGGCGCCATCATTGTTGAAGCCCATCCGGTTGATGATCGCGCGCTCGCGGGGCAGCCGGAACAGTCGAGGACGCGGATTGCCGGCCTGCGGCAGCGGGGTGATCGATCCGACCTCGACAAAGCCGAAGCCGAGCCCCAGCAGCGGATCGGCGACTTCGGCATTCTTGTCGAAGCCGGCCGCCATGCCCAGCGGGTTGGGGAAGCGGATCCCGGCCACTTCGGTCGCCAGCGCGCCGGGCACGGGCGGCGAGCGCCGCGGCATCCGCGCCAGCGCAGCGATGGCGAGCGCGTGCGCCCGTTCCGCGTCGAGGGCGAACAATACGGGGCGGATCAGCCGATAGGGCAGCGCGGACAGCGGCATGGGCGTGCGCGCCTATGGCAGCGCCGTGGCCACCTGTCACGCGAGCGGCGGGTGCCTCGGCCGGCCGTTCTGGTGCGCCTGATTTTAGCAGATATCCCCGCGTCAGCCCGGCGGGACGGGCGCACTCGCACAAATCCGTCGCGGCAGGCGGCGATTGTCGCATTTTTACAAGCAGCGCGGCGGCGAATCGGCTAAACGAATGCCGCGACCCGAAGGGCCCGGAGCAGCAATGCGCCGGGTTCTCCACTTCAAGGGCGGCTCCCTATGCGGGGCCGCCCGTTTTTTGTGCGGGTCGTCGCCCGGCCCCCTGCGCCGCTCAACCGGCGGCGGCCGCATCTGCTAACGACTCGCAACAGGCGATCGGGCGTTGAAACCGGCGCGGCGGGGACCTAGCTGAAAATCCTACCGTTTCACTCCGATTAGCGGGATCGAGCGTGCGCCTGTCCAATCTTGCCGATTATGCCGTCGTGACGATGAGCGCGGCCGCCCGCCACGCCGGGGCGGGCCGGGCCGCGCCGGCGCGGTTCAGCGCTGCGCAGCTGGCCGCCGAGACCGGCCTGCCGCTGCCCACGGTGCAGAAGCTGGCCGGCCGGCTGGTGGCGGCCGGGCTGCTGCGCTCCGAACGCGGGGCGCATGGCGGGCTGCGGCTGGCGCGCCCGGCGGAGACCATTTCGCTTGCCGAGATCGTCGAGGCGGTCGAAGGGCCGATCGCGCTTGCCTCCTGCCTCGATGCCGGGCGCGACGATTGCGCGCTGGAGGGCAGCTGCGCGGTGCGCCCGCATTGGGGCGCGGTCAACGATGCGCTGCGCGGCGCGCTGGCGGCGGTTCCGCTGACCCGGCTCGCTTGTGCCGAGCCAGCCCATGTGGAGGAGGTCGCGGCATGAGCCAGGACAGCACCACCGTCGACCTGCGCGACCAGGACGCGCGCGCCGCCGCCGCTCGCGCCGCCGATTACGAATTCGGCTGGTCGGCCGAAATCGACACCGAATTCGCGCCCAAGGGCCTCAGCGAAGATACCGTCCGCTTCATCAGCGCCAAGAAGGGGGAGCCGCAATGGATGCTCGACTGGCGGCTCAAGGCGTTCCGCCTGTGGCAGCAGATGGAGGAGCCCGACTGGGCCAAGCTCGACATTCCGCGCATCGATTACCAGGACGCCTTCTACTACGCCGCGCCGAAGAAGAAGCAGACGCTGGCCTCGCTCGACGAGCTCGATCCCGACATCAAGGCGGTCTATGACAAGCTCGGCATCCCGATCGCCGAGCAGGAGGTGCTGGCCGGGGTCGAGGGGGCGCGCAAGGTCGCGGTGGACGCGGTGTTCGATAGCGTCAGCGTCGCCACCACCTTCCGCAAGGAGCTGGAGGCCGCCGGCGTCATCTTCCGCTCGATCAGCGAGGCGGTGCGCGAATATCCCGATCTGGTGCGGCGCTGGCTGGGCAAGGTGGTGCCCCAGCGCGACAATTTCTTCGCCACGCTCAACAGCGCGGTCTTTTCCGACGGCACCTTCGTCTACATTCCCGAAGGCGTGCGCTGCCCGATGGAGCTGTCGACCTATTTCCGCATTAATGCGGAGAACACCGGCCAGTTCGAGCGCACGCTGATCGTGGCCGAGAAGGGCAGCTATGTGAGCTATCTCGAAGGCTGCACCGCGCCGATGCGCGACGAGAACCAGCTCCATGCCGCCGTGGTCGAGCTGGTCGCGCTCGAGGATGCCGAGATCAAGTATTCGACCGTGCAGAACTGGTATCCGGGCAATGCCGAAGGGCTGGGCGGGATCTACAATTTCGTCACCAAGCGGGCGCTGTGCCAGGGCGCGCGCAGCAAGGTCAGCTGGACGCAGGTGGAAACCGGCAGCGCAGTGACGTGGAAATATCCCAGCTGCGTGCTCAATGGCGAGGATTCGGTCGGCGAGTTCTACTCGGTCGCGGTGACCAACAATCACCAGCAGGCCGACACCGGAACCAAGATGATCCACAACGGCAAGGGCTCGCGCTCGACGATCATCTCCAAGGGGATCAGCGCGGGCAAGTCGAACAACACCTATCGCGGGCTGGTGCGCGTGGCCGCCAATGCCGACGGGGTGCGCAACTTCACCCAATGCGATTCGCTACTGCTGGGCGACCAATGCGGCGCGCACACCGTGCCCTATATCGAGGTGAAGAACCCGAGCGCGCAGATCGAGCACGAGGCGACCACCAGCAAGATCAGCGACGACCAGCTGTTCTACGCCATGCAGCGCGGCCTGGGCGAGGAAGAGGCGGTGGCGCTGATCGTCAACGGCTTTGCCAAGGAGGTGCTGAAAGAGCTGCCGATGGAATTCGCGATCGAGGCGCAGAAGCTGCTGGCGATCAGCCTGGAAGGATCGGTCGGATGATTGCCGCTACCCGCGCTCCCGCCCGTTATTCCCGCGCAGCCCGTCATGCTGAACTTGTTTCAGCATCCATCGCGTGCCCTGCATCGCCGGTTGTGGCGGAGGCATGGACCCTGAAACAAGTTCAGGGTGACGGGCGCGGGTTCGGGCTGGGCGAAATGGACGCAGCGAAAGTTGCGGCGCGCCAATCAGTTCGAGACCGCTTTGGTAGGGAACAATGACTGACCGCCGCACCATCCACCTCCGCTCGCCCGCCGAGCAGCCCACCACGCCCCCCATCAAGAAGCGCGGCCGCGGCTGGGAAATCTCGCCCAAGCGGCTCGATGCGCTGCACGAGCGTGCGCGCGAGATGCGGCGCCACGCCACACCTGCGCACACTGCGCTGGCCGAGCGCTTCGCCAGGGCCGATCTCGGGCGCTACAGCTTCACCCGCCACGCGGTGGTCGGATCGGCGATCGTCGATTTCAACTGCCACCTGCTCGGCATGGCCATCGCCATCGACGAGGAGGGCGAGGACGAGACGCTCGCCCGGCGCCGCGACAAGAGCCTGGAGGCGGTCGGCATCCGGGTGATGCGGATCGCGGCCGCCGATATCCTCTCGGACATCGACGCCGTGCTCCAGCGGATCACCGCCGGAATGCGCGTGGCGCTGGCCGGCAAGCAGGCCGCTCGCCGCAACCATCACGCCCGCTCCACCCCGCAGGCGCGCCGGTGATGGCGGCGCCTTGCCCGCAACGACGATGACCAGGAAACGAGACGCCCCATGCTGACCATCACCGACCTTCACGCCACCGTCGGGGGCACCGAGATCCTTCGCGGGCTGACGCTGTCGGTCGGCGCGGGCGAGGTGCACGCCATCATGGGGCCAAACGGCGCCGGCAAGTCGACGCTCGCCTATGTGCTGGGCGGCAGGCCGGGCTATGAGGTCACCGGCGGCTCGGTCCGCTTCAACGGGCAGGATCTGCTCGCCCTCGATCCGCACGAACGCGCCGCCGCCGGCCTGTTCCTGGGGTTCCAGTATCCGGTCGAGATCCCCGGCGTCTCGAACGTCCAGTTCCTGCGCGAGGCGCTCAATGCCCAGCGCACCGCGCGCGGCGAGGCGCCGCTGTCGGCCGGCGAGTTCCTGAAGCTCGCGCGCGAGAAGGCCGCGCTGCTGCGGTTCGACATGGAGATGTTGAAGCGCAACGTGAATGTCGGCTTCTCGGGCGGCGAGAAGAAGCGCGCCGAGATGGTCCAGATGGGCATCCTCGACCCGCAGCTCGCCGTGCTCGACGAGACCGATTCGGGCCTCGACATCGACGCGCTGCGGATCGTCGGCGAGGGGATCAACGCCATCATGCGCCGCCCGGACAAGGCGGTGCTGCTGATCACCCATTACCAACGCCTGCTCGATTACGTGGAGCCGGACTTCGTCCATGTGCTCGCCAATGGGCGGATCGTGACCACCGGCGGGCCGGAGCTGGCCCGGCAGCTCGAAGCCGAAGGCTACGAGGCGGTGGCGGCATGACCGGGACCGCGCGCCCCACGCTGCGCGACGAGCAATGGCGCTATGCCGATGGCGCGGTCCTCGAGCGCCTCGCGCCCGAGCGGTTCGACCGATGGCGCGATCTCGCCCTCGCCCCCGGCGAGACGCGGCGCGAATGTTTCGTGCTCGACGGCGCGGAGCCGGAGCTGGTGCGCCTGCGGGTCAGCGTCGGCGAAGGCGCGCGGTGCGAGCTGTTCGCGGTCAATGCCGGGCACGATTACACCCGCATGGAGGTCGCCGTGCGGCTGGCGCGCGGCGCCCATTTCCAGTTCGGCGGCGTCACCATCGGCGGCGGCGATGCGGTGCGCGAATTCGTCACCAGGCTCGACCACGCCGAGCCCGAGGCGACCAGCGAGCAGGTGGTCCGCGCGGTCCATTGGGGCAGCGCGACCGGCAATTTCCTCGGCCGCATCGCGGTGGCGCGCGGCGCGCAGAAGACCGACGCGGCGCAGGACTTCAAGGGCCTGCTGCTGGAACGCGGCGCCACCACCAACGCCAAGCCGGAGCTGGAGATCTACGCCGATGACGTGAAATGCGCCCATGGCGCGGCGATCGGCCAGTTGGACGAGGCGGCGCGATTCTACATGGCGGCGCGCGGGATCGCGCCCGAGGCGGCCCGCCGGCTGCTGGTCCGCGCCTTCATCGGCGATGCCTTCGCCGCGCTCGGCGACGATGCCGAGCAGGAGCGGATGATGGAGGCCGCGCTGACCGCGCTGGGGGACCGGGCATGAGCGAGCACGACCTGATCCTGCCCCGAATCGGCAAGGTGCCGGGCGCCGATGCCGCGCTCCACCACCCGCCGGCCGATGGCCGCTTGCCCGACGCAGACCGCAAGGCCGATTTCCCCGGCCTGCGCACCGCTGCGGGCGGCCCCTGGCACTATCTCGACACCGCCGCCACCGCGCAGAAGCCGCAAGGCGTGATCGACGCCGTGACCCGCGCGATGGGCGCCGATTACGCCACCGTCCATCGCGGGGTTTACACTCGATCGGCCGAAATGACGCTGGGCTACGAGGCCGCGCGGCGCCGGGTGGCGCAGTTCATCGGTGGGCGCGAGGACGAGGTGGTGTTCACCCGTGGCGCGACCGAGGCGATCAACCTGGCAGCCTACAGCTACCCCCGCAAAGGCCGGGTGCTGCTCTCGGCGCTGGAGCACCATTCCAATATCGTGCCCTGGCAGCTGGCCGGTTGGCAGGTCGATGTCTGCCCGCTGACGCCCGATGGCCGGATCGATCTCGACGCTGCCGAGCGGATGCTGACCCGCGACCACGCGATGGTCGCCTTCGCCCATGTCTCCAACGTGCTCGGCTCGGTGCTCGACGCGCGCCGCGCCGCCGATCTCGCGCATGGCGTCGGCGCTGTTCTGCTGCTCGATGGCTGCCAGGCGGTGCCGCGCCTGCCGGTCGACGTGGCGGCGCTGGACTGCGATTTCTATGCCTTTTCAGGCCACAAGCTTTACGGTCCGACCGGGATCGGCGCGCTGTGGGGGCGGGCCGCGCTGCTCGACGCCATGCCCCCATGGCAGGGCGGCGGGGCGATGATCGAGCGGGTGACGTTCGAGCGCACCAGCTACGCCCCCCCACCGCAGCGGTTCGAGGCCGGAACGCCCGCCATCGTCGAGGCGATCGGCCTGGCCGCCGCCTGCGACTATGTCGCGGCGATCGGGCCGGCGGCGATCCATGCGCACGAGGCGCGGCTGGTGGCCGCTACGCGCGAGGGCTTGCGCGCCATGAACGATGTGCGCCTGTTCGGGCCGGAAGACAGCGCGGGAATCGTCAGTTTCGCGCTGGATGGCATTCACCCGCACGATCTGGGCACCATATTGGACGAGGAGGATGTGGCGATCCGGGCCGGCCACCATTGCGCGCAGCCGCTGATGGACCGGCTCGGCGTTCCCGCCACGGCCCGCGCCAGCTTCGGGCTCTACAGTGACCAGGACGATGTCGCCGCGCTGATTCGCGGCATCGAACGCACCAGAAGGATTTTCGGCTGATGGACAGGCCAGAGACTGATACCGGCATCGGCACGCCGGACCGCGAGCAGGAGGGGCTCACCCCCGCCAGGCCGCCGCGCGCCCGCGTCTCCGATGCGCCGATCGAGGAGAGCGCCGGGGACAAGCTGGCGCGCAAGAAGGATTATCTCGACGGCTTCCTCGCCAGCACGCCCCCGGCATCGTCCGAGGGCGAGACGGCCGAGGCGGAGCCGGCGGCTGCGCTGTACGAGGCGGTGATCGCCGCGCTGAAGGATATCTACGATCCGGAAATCCCGGTGAACATCTACGATCTGGGCCTGATCTACGGCGTCGAGGTGTCGGCGGAGGCCGATGTGGCGATCACCATGACGCTGACCACCCCGCATTGCCCGGTGGCCGAGAGCATGCCCGGCGAAATCGAGCTGCGGCTGGGATCGCTGCCTGGCGTGCGCGACGCGCAGGTCCATGTCACCTGGGACCCGCCGTGGGACCCGAGCAAGATGAGCGACGAGGCCCGCCTCGAACTGGGGATGCTGTGATGACCGATACCAACTCGCTGACCCGTGCCCCTGCCCGCGCGCGCACCCGCCCTGCCGCCGTGACGCTGACCCCGGCGGCCGAGCAGCGCATCGCCGACCTGATGGCGCGCGCGCCCGCCGATGCGATCGGGGTCAAGCTGTCGACCCCGCGGCGCGGCTGTTCGGGCCTCGCCTATTCGGTCGATTACGTGACGCAGGAGGAGGCGATGGACGAGAAGATCGTCACCCCCGGCGGCACCTTCTATATCGACGGGGCCAGCGTCCTGTACCTGATCGGCAGCGTGATGGACTGGCGGGAGGACGATTTCACCGCCGGCTTCGTGTTCGAGAACCCCAACGCCAAGGGGGCCTGCGGCTGCGGCGAGAGCTTCATGGTATAGGCGCGCCATGCCCCGGCCCGATCCCGTTCCGTCCCGCCGCCGCAAGCGCACGCCGCTCGATCGGGCGCTGCGCGACGCGGTCCGGGCAGTGACGGCGCGGCGCGGACGCGGCGCTCCGCCCGCAGCCGGCATGCCGCAGCCTGCCGTGCCCCCACGCAGCCCGCTC
The DNA here is from genome assembly GCA_014359685.1 of Porphyrobacter sp. Lineage (GTDB taxonomy): Bacteria > Pseudomonadota > Alphaproteobacteria > Sphingomonadales > Sphingomonadaceae > Croceibacterium. The sequence goes on from JACIYY010000138.1 coordinate 8,207, forward strand.
CCGCTTGCCGGCGGGGCCGAGGCGGCGCTCGACGCCCCCGATTAGGGCTGCCTCAGCGCCGCGACGGACCCGGCATCGTCCGGCCGTGCATCAGTCCTTTGCCCTCGCGCATAGGCGAGGCCAGCTGCGGCGAGGAACACGGCCACCCAGCCCAGGGTAAGCAGCGGGCCAAGCAGAGCGAATGGCGTCGGCGCATGGGCGGGGGGCACCTTGCCGTCGATCCGGCCCGCGCGGTCCATCGGCAGATGGGCGCGCACCACGCCGCGCGCGTCGATCACCGCGCTGATCCCGGTGGTGGTGGACCGCAGCACCGGCAGCCCCTCCTCGATCGCCCGCATCCGCGCCTGCGCCAGATGCTGCGGCGGGCCGGAGGCGCCGAACCAGCCGTCGTTGGAGGGGTTGAAGATCAGTTCCGGCCGGGTGCCGCCGCGCAGCCAGCTGCCCTCCACCACCTCGCCCGAAAAGATGATCTCGTAGCAGATCTGTACCCCGGCCTGCCCGTAGCTGCCAAGGTCGAGTGTGCGCGGCCCCGGCCCCGGCAGGAAGTCGATCGCCCCCGGCACCAGCCGGCTGAGGCCGAGCGGCTCCAGCAGCGGGCGCAGCGGCAGATATTCGCCATAGGGCACCAGATGCGCCTTGGCATAGCCGCCGACGATCTCGCCGGCATCATCGATCACGGTCACCGCATTATAGGCACCGATCGCGCGGCCATCCGCGATCTCGAGGTCCACCGCGCCGGTCATCAGCAGCCCGCCCGGTCCGATCGCGCGGGCGAGGCGGCGGCGGGCGAAAGCAGGATCGCCCAGCGCCGTCATCTGATCATAGTAACGCTGCGGATAGCCGGGCCGCAAATAGTCGGCGAGGCCCGATTCGGGCCACAGCACCAGCCTGCGCCCGCCGGTCGCGGCCGGGGCGGACAGGCGCATCAGGCGCGCGGTATTGGCCTCGTAATAGAGCGGGTTGTTGAGCCGGTGCTGCGGCAGGTTGGGCTGCACCAGCGTGAACGCGGTGTGCCCCTCTCGCGCTGGCCCTGCCGGCAGCAGCATCCCGATGGCGAGCAGCGCAGTGGCGATGGTGAGGCTCGCCCAGCGCCGCCGGGTGGCGACCAGCGCCAGCCCACTCGCCACCAGCACCGCCAGCCCGGACAGTGCATAGGTGCCCAGCCATGGCGACAGCGCGGCAAGGCCGGGCCGGTCGAACGGACCCAGCAGGACCATGGCGAACGGGTTCCAGGCATAGCCGGTAAACACCGTCGCGCGCATCCACTCGGCCAGCGTCCAGCATCCGGCGAAGGCGAGCGCGAAGGCCGGCGTCAATCCGCGCCCCGCCAGCGCCCGCGCGCCCAGAGCCGCCAGCGCCGGATAGATCGCCAGATACAGCGCCAGCAGCGGCACGGCGAGCCAGCCCAGCATGGCCGGCATCTGCGCCTGATGGGTGAAGGCGGTGGCGATCCAGCTGTTGCCGAAGGTGAAATGGGTGAGGCCGAACAGCCAGCCCAGCAACGCCGCCTCACGCGGGGACCGGCTCGCCGCCGCCAGCGCCGCGAAGGTCGCCATCGCGGCCAGCGCCAGCGGCCACAGGCCGAGCGGCTGAAATCCCGCCGCCGCCGCCAGCCCGGTCGCCAGGGCCAGCAGGCGCGGCCGGGCCGCCAGCCATGCGATCACGGGTGCGGGGCGTGCGCTTCCACTGGCGGGCGGCGCGCCAGGCGACGGCACCGCCACCGCAGGCAACGAAGCCTCCCGCTGCATCGGTCAGTTGACCGCTTCGAGCGCCTCTGCATCGCCGCTATCGGCGGCGGGGCGAGCCCGGCGGGTGCGCGGGCGCGGGGCCGCGCGAGCGCGCTCGGGCGCCTCGGCCGCCGTATCCTCGCTGCGGTCATCGGAGCCCCGGTCTTCGGCGCCCTTGCGCGAGATTGCCGGCGGCAGCACGCCGGGATCGAAGCCGGAGGGCGGATCGCCGGCGCCAGTCTGGTCGCTGCCGGTCACGCTTTCGCCAGCGTCGTCTCGCCCGGTCTCGCCGCCTTTGGTGCGGGCCCGGGGCCGGCGCTTGCGGGCATCGCGGAGGAAGGGGTTGGGATTCTCGCCCTCGCCTTCACGCTCATCACCGGCGGCGGACACCGCTTCGGTCCGGCCCTCCTCGGTCGGCGCGTTCTCCGCCGGGCCGGGCTTGCGCGGAGCGCGGACGGGCGGCTCGCGGCGCGCCTCGAACTCCTCCTCCTCGTCATCCTCGTCGAAGGGCTGCTCGCGGTAGTCGTCGCGGCGCGGCCGGCCATCATCCCTCTGCGGGCGGCTGTCGGCCAGAACGCGAAAATAGTGATCGGCGAACTGGAGGTAGTATTCGGTCTGCACGCGATCGTCATTCAGCGACGCATCGTGGGCCAGCTTGCGGTACTTCTCCAGCAATTGCGGCGCGTTGCCGCGTGCGCGGCTGTCGATCCGATTGCCCTGCGGGCCGCCCCCGCCGCCCTGGCCACGATTGTTGCTGCGGCCGCGGCGGCGATTGTTGTTGTTTCGATTGGTGTTCAAAGGGAATTCGCTTCCTCACAGGGACCGGACGTCCGGTCGCATCACCCCATTCCACGCGGCCTGCCCGTCATCGGGAGGGACTGCGCGTGGCCCCCCATTTGCGTTCCGGACCCGGCCCGTTCGGCCGCGTAAGCCCGGCAAATGATGGAGTTGTGCCGTGGTGCCGGCATCATCGCCTCGACACCACTGGGCTGCGTCCGAGTTAGTGATTCGCACCGGCTTTGCCAAGGCCAAATCGCAGATCGTCCGATCGCAGCACCAGCGCGCGGGGCCGGCCGGCCAGATCGCGGTGCAGCGCCGCCGCCATTCCGGCGCCCTGCGCGATCCGCGTGACCGCCTCTGCCTGCCCGGCGCCGATCTCCACCGCCGCCACCCCGCCGGGCGCCAGCAGGCTGGGCAGGCGCGGCACCAGCGCACGGTAATCGTCGAGCCCGTCCGGGCCGGCGAACAGCGCGCCCGCCGGTTCCCAGTCCCGCACCGCCGGCGGCAGCACCGCGCCCTCCTCCACATAGGGTGGATTGGCCAGGATCAGGTCGAAGCGGCCCAGCCCCTTGTCCCAGCCCGCCTGCCGCCAGTCGGCCGCCACCAGCCGCACCTCGGCGTCCGGCACCAGCCGCGCGGCATTGGCCCGCGCCACCGCAAGCGCCTCGTGCGAGCGGTCGATGCCGACTCCGGCGGCGCCCGGCCGCTCCGCCAGCACGGTCAGCAGCAGCGCGCCCGAGCCGGTCCCGCAATCGAGCACCCGCTCGGGCGCCGGGCACGCCGCCAGCGCGGCGGCCACCACGGTCTCGCTGTCGGCGCGCGGGATCAGCACCGCCGACGAGACGGCAAAGTCACGGCCGAAGAAATCCTGCCGCCCGAGAATATAGGCGACCGGCTCGTGCGCGATCCGCCGCGCGATCAGACCGGCAAAGCCGGCCGGCACCGGATCGCCCGCATGGTGCAGCAGCAAGTCGCTGCGCGACACCCCCAGCGCCCGCGCCATCAGCAATTCGGCATCGAGCCTTGCGGTGTCGGACACCGCCTCCAGCCGCCGGGCGGCATCGCGCAGCGCGGCGGCGACGGTCGGCGGACCCGCCGGATGGCCCTCCGCAGGCCGGTTTCGCTCAGCCATCGATCGCCGCCAGCCGCTTGGCCTCGTCCTCGGCGGTCAGGGCGTCGATCAGCTCCGCCAGCCCCGGCCCCTCCAGCACCTCCGCCAGCTTGTGCAGGGTCAGGCCGATGCGGTGATCGGTGACGCGGCCCTGGGGGAAATTGTAGGTGCGGATGCGCTCCGACCGGTCGCCGCTGCCGACCATCGCCCGCCGCGCCTCGGCCTCCGCGCCCTGGGCCTCCTCGCGCTGCTTTTCGTAGAGGCGGGCGCGCAGCACCTGCATCGCCTTGGCGCGGTTCTTGTGCTGGCTGCGCTCGTCCTGCTGGATCACCACGAGGCCGCTCGGCAGGTGGGTGATCCGCACCGCGCTGTCGGTGGTGTTAACGTGCTGGCCGCCGGCTCCGCTGGCGCGATAGATGTCGATCTTGAGGTCCTTGTCCTCGATCTGCACATCCACCTCGGTTGGCTCGGGCAGCACGGCGACGGTGGCGGCGCTGGTGTGGATGCGGCCGCCGCTCTCGGTCGCGGGGACGCGCTGCACCCGGTGGACGCCGCTTTCGAACTTCAGCTTCGCGAACACGCCGGCACCGGCGACGTTCGCGACGATTTCCTTGAACCCGCCCGCTTCGCCGGCATTCATGCTGACCGGCTCGACCCGCCAGCCCTGCATCGCGGCGAAGCGCTCATACATGCGGAACAGGTCGCCGGCGAACAAAGCCGCCTCGTCGCCCCCGGTGCCGGCGCGGATTTCGAGCATCGCCGGGCGCTCGTCGGCCGCATCGCGCGGCAGCAGGGCCAGCGCGAGGCGCCGCTCGGCCCCGGGCAGTTGCTGGCGCAGATCGGCCAGCTCGGCATCGGCCAGCTCGCGCATCTCGGGGTCGCCGGACAGCGCCGACAATTCGGCGATCTCGGCGCGCATCGCGCGCAGCTCGGCCACATTGCGCGCGACCGGCTCCAGCTCGGCGTAGTCGCGGCTGGCGGCGACGAACGCCTCCCCTTCCAGCTCGCCCGAGGCAAGCCGCGCCTCAAGTTCGGCGAAGCGGTTGGCGATCTGGGCGAGGCGCTCTTCGGGGATGTTCATGGCAGAATGAAAGGCTTCATTTGGAGCCATGCCTGCTCAATCTTGCCCGCAGCTGGATTAGCTTCCCGGACATTCGAAGTGACGCCGGACATGTCTGTACGCAGGCTCACAATTGCATTCGCGCCACTTTTTGCGGCTTTGTCAAAGCGCTTCCGAGGAGAGCCGCTAGCAAGCAATTCGGCAGAATAGCCGAGCTCTCTGAATCGTGCAGTGGCCTTTATCGCTAAGTGAATTGTATCGTCGCTTTCGGCGACGATGATGACGTCGGTGACATCCTCACCCCGCGCCCCCACCAGCATCGCCAGCCGCTCGATCCCCGCCGCCCAGCCGACAGCCGGGGTCTCCGGCCCGCCGAGGCTCTCCATCAAGCCATCATAGCGCCCGCCGCCCAGCACCGTCCCTTGCGCGCCCAGCCGGTCGGTGACGAACTCGAACGCGGTGTGGCGATAATAATCGAGGCCGCGCACCAGCGCCGGGTTGCGGGTCCAGGCCACGCCCGCCGCGTCCAGCCCGCCCGTCACCGCGCCGAAGAAATCCTGCGCCTCGCCAGACAGGAACTGGTCGATCTGCGGCGCATCGGCCACGAACCGCCGGTCGCGCTCCTCCTTGCTGTCGAGAATCCGCAGCGGGTTGTGCTCCAGCCGCTGCTGGCTGTCCTCGCTCAGCTCGGCTGCGACGGAGCGAAAGTGCTCGATCAAGGCAGCGCGCCATTTGTCGCGGCTCGCCGCGTCTCCCAGCGTGTTCAGTTGCAGCACCACCCCATCGGCCACGCCCAGCTCTTTCAGCAGCTGATCGGCCATCGCCAGCAGCTCGACATCGGCCTGCGGTTCGGCGGCGCCGATGATCTCGGCATCGAGCTGGTGGAACTGGCGGTAGCGGCCCTTCTGCGGCCGTTCGTAGCGGAACAGCGGCCCGTGGGTGGCGACCTTCAGCGGGGCATATTGCCGCCAGCCGTCGGTCAGGTAGGCGCGCGCGATCCCGGCGGTGAATTCCGGGCGCAGGGTCAGCGACTCCCCGCCCCGGTCGAGAAACGAATACATCTCTTTCGACACGACGTCGGTCGTCTCGCCGAGCGAGCGGCTGAACACGTCTGTCCGCTCGAACACCGGCATCTCCACCCGGCGGAAGCGGTAGAGGCGGCGCACCCGCTCGAAGGTCTCGACCACGAAGGCGAAAGCCTCCGCCTCGGCGCCGAAGATGTCTTGGGTGCCGCGAACGGGTTTGGGGGTGTCGATGGCCATTGCGGCTGCGCGCTTAGACAAAAGCGGCCGCCCCGCAAAGGCGGGGTCTTGCAGCGACCGGCGCGGCCGGTCATTAAGAACCGATGAAACCATCCCGGATCGCCGCCCACCTCGCCCCGCTGTCGATATTGTCCGCCGCGCTTCTGGCCACCGCCGCCGCGCCGGCGCTGGCCCAGGTGCCGCAAGGGCTCTCCGCCCCGCAGGCGACGCCGCTTCCGGCGCCCGTGCCGGCCGCGCAGGACGTACCCTATCCCGGCACCGTCACGCTCGACATCGACGCGACCGACACCGCCCGCGCGCTCTACCGTGTGACGCAGACGTTCCCGGTCGCGCGCGGGACGCAGGAGCTGGTGCTTCAGCTGCCCAAATGGCTGCCCGGCAACCATGCGCCGCGCGGGCCGATCAACCTGATCGCGGATATCCATTTCGAGGTCGACGGCCGCCCCGTCGCGTGGGTCCGCGACCCGGTGGAGGTCAACGCCTTCCGCCTCGCCCTGCCGGCCAATGCCCGCGCGGTGACCGCCCGCTTCGTCCACACCTCTCCGCTCGAAAGCAACGAGGGGCGGATCACCATGACGGCCGAGATGCTCAACCTGCAATGGGAGAAGATGAGCCTCTACCCGGCCGGGCATTATGTGCGCCAGATCGCGGTGAAGCCGACCGTCACCTTTCCCGAAGGCTGGACCGTGTTCACCGCGCTCGACGGCCAGCGCGCGGCCGGCGGGCGCGGCAACCGCGTGACCTGGGATACCACGAGCTACGAGGTGCTGGTCGATTCGCCGATCTTCGCAGGGGCCCATGCCGAAAGCTGGGAGCTGGGCCACGCGGCCGAGATGAACGTGGTCGCGGACGAGGCGCGGCTGCTCGCCATCGCGCCCGAGAACATGACCACCTACCGCCGGCTGATGGAGGAGGCGGTGACCCTGTTCGGGTCGCGCCCCTACGACCATTACGAGTTCCTGCTCGCCCTTACCGAGCGGATGGGCGGCATCGGCCTCGAGCACCACCGCTCCAGCGAGAACCAGTACCAGCCCACCACCTTCATCGAGTGGGACACGATGGCGCACGATCGCAACGTCATCAGTCACGAGCTGGTCCATTCGTGGAACGGCAAGTATCGCCGGCCGGCCGGGCTGTGGACCCCCGACTACCGCCAGCCGATGATCGACAATCTGCTGTGGATGTATGAAGGCCAGACCCAGTTCTGGGGCTGGGTGCTCGCCGCCCGCTCGGGGATGCAGCCCAAGGAGCAGATCCTGGGCGCGATGGCCACCTCGGCCGGCTATTACGCGACCCAGCCGGGCCGGGCGTGGCGCTCGGTCGAGGACACCACGCTCGACCCGATCATCAATGCGCGCCGCCCGCGCCCCTATAGCTCGATCCACCGCGACGAGGATTATTACAGCGAGGGCGCGCTGGTGTGGCTGGAGGCCGACCAGATCATCCGCGAGGGCACCGCCGGGGCACGCGGTCTCGATGACTTCGCCGCCGCCTTCTTCGGCGGGCGCGACGGCGATTACGGGCAGGTGACCTATACGTTCGAGGATATCGTTGCCACGCTCGGCCAGGTCTACCCCTACGACTGGGCTGGCTTCCTCACCGCCCGCCTGCGGACCCCCGGCGCGCCGCCGCCGCTCGCCGGGATCGAGAAGGCCGGATATCGGCTGGTGTGGAAGGAGGAGCCCAACCCCGCCCGCGCCGGGCAGATGCGGACCGGCGAGTTCCTCGATCTGCTCTATTCGCTCGGCGTCACGCTCGACACCGGCGGCAAGGTCACGCAGACCCTGTGGGACAGCCCGGCTTTCGACGCCGGCCTGGTCGACGGGGCGCAGATCGTCTCGGTCAATGGAGAGGATTACAGCGCCGACCGGATCAAGCGGGCGATCGCCACCGCCAAGGATGCAGATGAGCCGATCAGGCTGATCGTCAAGCGCGGCGAGCGCTATCTCGACCTCGCGATCCCCTACGATGGCGGCCTGCGCTATCCGTGGCTGGAGCCGGCGGCCGAGGGCGAACAGGCTCTCGACCACCTGCTTGCGCCGCGCACCGACTCGCCCGCGCCCGCGCCCGCGCCGTAAAACCCGGCTCGCCATCGCAGCGTCCTTGGGCTAATCGCCCGGCCGTGTTTTCAGGGGCGCTGCGGCGCTGAAGTGAGGGAGTTCTGCATGCGGATCGAACACATTCCCACCGGCGACAACGTGCCCGACAGCCTCAATGTCGTCATCGAGGTGCCGGTCGGCGGGGAACCGGTGAAGTATGAGTTCGACGAGGCGTCGGGCGCGCTGTTCGTCGATCGCATCCTGCACACGCCGATGCGCTATCCGTGCAATTACGGCTTCGTGCCGCACACCCTGTCGCCCGACGGCGACCCGCTCGATGCGCTGGTGGTGGCCCGCTCGCCGTTCATCCCCGGCTGCGTGGTACGCGCCCGGCCGATCGCGGTGCTCAACCTGGAAGACGAGCATGGCGGCGACGAGAAGCTGGTCTGCGTGCCGGTCGATTCGACCTTCCCCTATTACACCGCGGTCAACGAGAAGGACGATCTGCCCGAGATCGTGTTCAAGCAGATCGAGCACTTCTTCACCCACTACAAGGATCTGGAGAAGGAGAAGTGGGTCCGCGTCGGCACCTGGGGCGGCGCGGCCGATGCGCGGCAGGTGGTGATGGAGGCAGTCGAGCGCGCCAACCGCGCCAAGGAGCCCGCTCCCGTCTGATCCGATGAAGGGGCGCTATCGCGACGGGGCGCGCAGATCCTGTCCGCGCCCGTTCGCCGGCCCATAGCGGCGCGTCGGTCGGGCGACTGAGCGTGCGGCGCCCGGCCGTGTCGGACCGCAGCGGGGTGACCGGCGCCGGCTGTCAGCGCGCCAGGTCGATCAGCATGTCGGCCACGACATCGGCGATCGGCTGGCGCGTCTGCTGCTCTGCGAACAGCCATTGGCCGGCGGGGTTGATCTCCAGGAACACATGCTCACCCGCCGCCGTCAGCCGCAGGAAGGATGATCGGCGCCGAAGAGAAATCCCTGATCAGCATCGCCGTGATTTCTAGACCAGCGTCTTGGCGGCATCATCCTCTACCAGATGTAGAAGCGACTGCGGCAAGTGCCGGGCGCGGGCATGACTTTCAGCGGCGGTGCGAGCAGCCGGTGGATGCGCGGAACAAAGCCGGCCGCCGGCCCGTTTCGAGCGGCGAAGGAGACCCGTGATGAGCGACACGAGCGATCTGACGTTCAAGTTCTGGAAGGCGCTGGCCGAAAGCCCCTTCGTGTTCCTCCAGCTCGACGCCGATCGTTGCGGCGCCGTGCCGATGACCGCGCGGCTGGACCGGGATGCCGAGCACGCAATCTGGTTCTTCACCGCGCGCGATCACCACCTGGCGCAGGGTGGCCCGGCGACCGCGATCTTCGCCAGCCGTGGCCACGATCTGTTCGCCCGCTTCACCGGAACGCTGGGCATAGAGACCAGCCTCGAACGGCTGGACAAGGAATGGGACGCTACGGTGGAGGCGTGGTTCCCCGGCGGCAAGGACGACCCCGATTTGCTGATGCTGCGGATGGACCTCGGCGAGGCGGAGTTGTGGAACGCCGATTTCGGCTTCCTGGACGATGCGCGGATGCTGCTGGGCTTCGACATGCGCGATGAAGCCGCAGACGAGCACATCCGCACGCGGCTTTAGGGCGCACGGGATCAAGGGACGAAGCAGCGGCCGCGCCTCTCCCGCAGCGCGCGGCCGTCCTGCGTGGCGGTCAGGCCTGCGGGCCGCCCGGCGCGGGTGCGCCCGGCATCGGCGGGACCGGCTGCGGCGGCGCGTCCGGATCGTCCTCGTGCACCTCGACCAGGCCCAGGCCGACATGGCTCTTGCGGTAGCCGTAGAGGAAATAGACGACCAGGCCGATCGCGCCCCACACCGGCAGCACCATCTTGGCGTCGAACGGCAGGTTCCAGAACAGCCCCAGCGTGCCGAGCATCGCCAGCGGTGCGACCAGCCACACCACCGGGGTGCGGAACGGCCGGTGCCGCCCGGGCTGCTGCCAGCGCAGGATCAGCACCGCGATTGCCACCATGAAGAAGGCGAACAGGGTGCCCGAATTGGAGATGTCGGCGAGCCGCCCGACCGGCAGGAAGGCGGCGAAGAAGGCCACTGCGATGCCGGTGATCATCGTCACCACATGCGGCGTGTGCCAGCGCGGATGGATGCTCGCCAGCCTGGCCGGCAGCAGGCCGTCGCGAGCCATCACGAAGAAGATCCGCGTCTGGCCGAACAGCATGATGAGGATCACCGAGGGCAGGGCGATGAACGCTGCAAGGCCGATGAGATTGCCAAGCGCTGGGTAGCCGATCTCCCGCAGGACATGGGCCAGCGCCTCGCGCGAGCAGACCAGCGGCTCTGTCCCCAGCGCGACCAGCGACTGGCAGCGTTCGGCAAAGGCCGTGGTGCCGGGCTGGAGGATCTCGCCCGCCGGGCCGGCGATCGGCTGCGCGCCGAGCGTGCCGATCGCGCCGGCTGCGACCAGCAGGTAGAAGATCGTGCAGATGCCGAGGCTGGCGATCAGGCCGATCGGCACGTTGCGCTGCGGGTTCTTGGTCTCCTCCGCCGCCGTGGAGACCGCGTCGAATCCGACATAGGCGAAGAAGATCGATGCCGCCGCGCCGACCGCGCCGAGGCCGCGTTCGGTGCCGAACCAGCCATTGGGCAGGAACGGGTCGAAATTCTCGCCCCGCATCATCGGCAGGGTGAGGACGATGAACATCGTCAGCGCCGCCACCTTGATCGCCACCAGCACCGCGTTGACCCGCGCGCTTTCGCGGGTGCCGACCATCAACAGGAAGGTGACCAGCAGCGCGATGATCAGTGCCGGCAGGTTGATGAACCCGCCCGGCGCATAGGTGCCGAGCGTCAGCGCGGTGGGCAGTTCGATGCCCGCATTAGCCAGCAACCCGACGAAATAGCCCGACCAGC
>JACIYY010000139.1 GCA_014359685.1 Porphyrobacter sp.
GGACGTCACGTTCGACATGCGCGAGAACGCGATGGTGGTGCACCAGAAGCGGGCCGAGCCGTGGAAGGTGACGCTGGTGGATACCGGCGATGATTCCATGACCGGCGGGCGCCTCAAGCGCGTGGCCGACCACGTGCGGGGCGAGGAATTGTTCCACTTCACTTATGGCGACGGCGTGGGCGATGTGGATATCGGCAAGCTGGTGGCCTTCCATCGCTCCCATGGCAAGATTGCGACGCTCACGGCTGCTTACCCGCCGGGCCGCTTCGGTGCGCTTAATATTGTGGAAGATGCTGTTCTCGAGTTCCTGGAAAAGCCCAAGGGCGATGGCGGGATGATCAATGGCGGCTTCTTCGTCCTGTCACCGCGCGCACTCGATTACGTCGAGGGCGACGCCACCGTGTGGGAGCAGGATCCGCTGAGGAACCTCGCCACCGATGGTGAGCTGATGGCTTTCGAGCACCACGGCTTCTGGCAGCCCATGGACACCTTGCGGGACAAGCTGCATCTCGAAGCGCTGTGGGATAGCCGCAAGGCGCCATGGCGGGTGTGGTGAGCGTGTCTTCCGCCGCCACCCAACTCCCCCCCGGCAGCGTCGATCCTGCCTTCTGGTCCGGCAAGCGCGTCTTCCTGACCGGTCATACCGGGTTCAAGGGCAGTTGGCTGTCGCTGTGGCTGCAGCAGATGGGCGCCGAGCTCACCGGCTTCGCGCTGGCGGCGCCGACCGAGCCGGCCTTGTTCGATGTGGCGCGGGTGAGCGAGGGCATGCACTCGATCATCGGCGATATCCGCGACCGCGATGCGCTGGAGCGGGCGCTGGTCGTGGCCGATCCGCAGATCGTGATCCACATGGCTGCGCAGCCGCTGGTGCGCGCCTCCTATGACGATCCTGTGGGAACCTACGCCACCAATGTGATGGGCACCGTGCACCTGCTTGAGGCGATGCGCCAGGCGCCGAATGTGCGTGCGGCCTGCATCGTCACCACCGACAAGTGCTACGAGAACCGCGAATGGGCCTGGGGCTATCGCGAGGATGAGCCGATGGGCGGCTATGACCCCTATTCCAATTCCAAGGGCTGCGCTGAACTGGTCACCTCGGCCTATCGCCGCTCCTTCTTTGGTGCAACGAACGCGCCGGCCATTGCCTCAGGCCGGGCAGGCAACGTGATCGGCGGCGGCGACTGGGCTGCCGACCGGCTGATTCCCGATATTCTGCGCGCGATTGGCGAGGGGCGCGAGGTGCTGATCCGCAACCCGCTGGCGATCCGCCCGTGGCAGCACGTGCTGGAGCCGCTTTCGGGCTATCTGGTGCTGTGCCAGGCGCTGTGGGAGCGCCCGGATGCCGCCTCCCAGGCATGGAACTTCGGCCCGCGTGACGAGGATGCGCGCCCTGTTCAATGGATCGTCGAGCGCCTGTGCGATCTGTGGGGTCAAAGCGGGGGAGGTCAGGCCCGGTGGGCGCGCGACCAGAGCGTGCAGCCGCACGAGGCGCATTATCTCAAGCTCGACATTTCCA
>JACIYY010000014.1 GCA_014359685.1 Porphyrobacter sp.
CCCGGCGATCCTGCGCTTCCTCAAGCGGATCACCGACACCACCGCCCGCCACCGCGACGCCGCCCGTCCGGTCACGCTCGGCGTGTGCGGCGAGATGGGCGGCCGCCGGCTGGAGGCGCTGGCCCTGCTGGGGCTCGGCATCCGCCGGCTGTCGATCACCCCGGCTGCAATCGGCCCGATCAAGGAGCTGATCTGCAACACCGACCTTGGCGAAATCGCGGCGGCGATGGACGGCTGGCTGGCCACGCCCCCGTCCGATCTGCGCGGCGAGCTCACCCGCTGGGCCGAACAGCGCGGGATCGAGGTCGAATAGCATCCCGCCCGCGCTTGCGGCTTGACTTGGCGGCCAATGCTGCCTTGTCTGCGCCCGGCGGGCCGGTGATTGCGGCAGCCGGGTGGAGCGGCAATGATCGAGCATGATGGGGACCAGAACGATCCCGGCCCCGCGGGCATCGGGGCACGGCTGCGAGCCGAGCGCGAGCGGCAGGGCCTGACGCTTCAGGACGTCGCCGCGCAGACCCGCATCGCGCTCCGCCACCTCGCCACGATCGAGGACGGCGCCTTCGCCAGCCTGCCGGGCCGGACCTATGCCACCGGCTTCGCCCGCAACTATGCCAAGGTCGTGGGGCTGGACCCGGACATGGTCGCAGCCCAGGTGGCGGCGGAGATGGCCGCGCAGCCGCAGACCGGCGAGCGCGGCGGCGCCAGCTTCCAGCCCGGCGATCCCGCCCGCGTCCCCTCCGCCGGGCTCACCTGGCTGGCGCTGGCAGCGGTCGTGCTGCTGCTGCTCGGCGGGTTCTTCTTCATGCGCACGCTGTTCGCGCCGGCCGCGCAGCTCCCCTCGCTGATCGAACAGCAGGAGCAGGAGGCCGCCGCCGCGCGGGCCGCGCAGGCGCAGCGCGCCGCCGCCGGGCCTGCCGCCGCCGATCGGCCGCAGCCCGCCGGCCCGGTGGTGTTCACCGCGCTGGAGGACGGCATCTGGGTCAAGTTCTACGATTCCACCGGCCGCCAGCTGATGCAGAAGCACATGGCCCGGGGCGAGCGCTATACGGTGCCCGCCGATGCAGAGGGACCGCTCCTGTGGACCGGGCGCCCCGATGCGCTGGCGATCAGCGTCGGCGGGCGCGAGCTGCCGCCGCTGGCGCGAGAGCAGCGCATCATGCGCGACGTCCCGGTCACCGCGCAGGCGCTGCTGGCGCGGGGCGAGGACGCGGCGGCAGGCCCGGCGTCTGCATCCCCCGGCGGCGCATCCCCGGGCCCGGCATAGCCCACAGGCCCGGCCGGGGGCCGGCTCGACAAGCGAATCCCCCGGCCGCTATGGAAGGGTGCTGCCGTTCAGGCAGGATTGGACGCGCGCCGTCCACAAGCGGCGGCGCAGCCACAGGATCGAGAGGACCGACCACAGATGACAGGTGGACGAAGCGCGGACAGGCCAAGGCAGGGCCGCATGGCCGGCCTGCTGGCGGGGGCGACGGTCGCTGTCGCCATGCTGCTGCCGATGCCGGCGGCGGCGCAGGACGATGCGCGCCTGCGCCGGCTGGAGGCCGAGGTGCGGGCGCTGCAACGCGCAGTGTTCCCCGGCGGCGACGGCCGCTATTTCACGCCCGAAGTGGTGACCCCCGCGCCCGGCGAGACCGCGCCGCCGCCCGGCGGCAACCCCTCGGCCAGCGCGCTGACCGACGTGCTGGCCCGGCTGGAGGCGCTGGAATCGCAGATCGCCAGCCTCACCGCGCGCAGCGAGGAGACCGCCCACCAGCTGCGCGAATTGCAGGCCGCGCAGGAGGCAGCCGCCGCCGCCGCCGCGCCGCCGCCCAGCGGGATCATCACCCCGCCCGGCCAGACGCCGGCGCAGCCCTCCGCCGAACTGCCTGCCCAGTCCGCCGCGACCACGCCGGCCCCGGCTCCCTCGCCCGCCGCCGCCCAGGCCGCCGCCCCCAGCCCGCAGCGGGTCGCCGCCGTGCAGGCCATCGCCAAGCCGATGACCGACGATCCGGGCGAGGACGAATATGTCTACGGCTTCCGCCTGTGGGAGTCCGGCTTCTATCCGGAGGCACAGCAGCAGCTCGCGCTGTTCCTCCAGCGCTACCCCAACCATTGGCGCGCGACCTATGCCCGCAACCTGCTCGGCCGGGCCTATCTCGACAATGGCCAGCCGCGCGAGGCGGCGACCTATTTCTTCGAGAACTACCAGGCCGACCGGCAGGCCGCCCGGGCGCCCGACAGCCTGCTGTTCCTGGCCGAGGCGATGGTCGCGATCGGCGACACCAACCGCGCCTGCATTGCGCTGGCGGAGTTCGGCGAGACCTACCCGGCGCTCGCCACCGGCCGGCTGAAGGAGCAATATGATCGCGCCCGCAACCAGGTCCGCTGCGGCTGATCCCGCCGCCCCGCTGGCAGCGCGCTTCGCCCAGGCGCTGCGGCGGGTCTGGCCGGAGGGGATGGGGTCGGGCGCCGGCTCGGAGCGGTGCCGGCTCGGGCTGGCGGTGTCGGGCGGGCCTGACAGCCTGGCGCTCCTGCTGCTCGCCCGCGCGGCGCTGCCGGGCCGGATTGCGGTGGCCAGCGTCGATCATGGCCTGAGGCCCGCCGCCGCCGCCGAATGCGCCAGTGTGGCGGAGCTCTGCGCCGGCTGGAACGTCCCCCACGCCACCTTGCGGGTGACGGTCGCGCCCGGCAATCTCCAGGCCGGCGCCCGCGCCGCGCGTTATGCCGCGCTGGCGGGCTGGATGGAGCAGCGCGGGCTGGCCGCGCTCGCCACCGCGCACCATGCCGACGATCAGGCCGAAACGCTGCTGATGCGGCTCAATCGCGGCTGCGGCCTCGCCGGCC
>JACIYY010000140.1 GCA_014359685.1 Porphyrobacter sp.
ATCGCCGATCCGGCCCCAGCGCTTGCCGGTCAGCCCGCCGGTCGAGGTGCCCGCCGCGAGGTGACCTTCGGCGTCCAGCGCCACCGCGCCGACCGTGCCGTATTTCAGATCGACATCGAACCAGCTGAGATTGCGGGCCTTCAGCGCCTCCAGCTGGCGGCGGCGTTCGGGGGTGGCGAACCAGTCCGGCCCGGCCTCCTCCAGCGCCTGCTCGCGCGCGAACTGCTCGGCGCCGCGGCCGCTGAGGAAGACGTGCGGCGAGCGCTCCATCACCGCGCGGGCGAGGCGGATCGGGTTCTTCACCGTCGTCACCCCGGCCGCCGCTCCGGCGGAGCGGTCGCGCCCGTCCATGATCGAGGCGTCGAGCTCGTTCACCCCGTCATAGGTGAACACCGCACCGCGGCCGGCATTGAAGCGCGGATCATCCTCCAGCCGCACGATCGCCGCCTCGACCGCGTCGAGCGCGCTGCCCCCGGCGGCAAGCACCGCGCTGCCGGCATCGAGCGCCTCGGCCAGGGCAGCGCGGTATTCGACCTGCCGCTGCGGGGTCATCCGCTCGGGCGACATGGTGCCGGCGCCGCCATGGATGGCGATGCTCCAGCTGGATTCACTCGGCATTGCGGCTCCCACGGTGTCGTTCACGGTGTCGTTCTGCGCCAGCGCGGGCGGCGCGAAAATCGCCGCCAGCAGCGCGAGGGCCGAGAGGATGGGCCTTGTCAGCACAGGGCGCAGCGTAGCACAGCGCCGGCATGGCTCAAGAGCACCTCTGCTTCCGCGACGCGGCGCCGGCCGATGCGGCGGCGCTTGCCCGCTTCGCCCGCGCGGCGTTCGACGCGGCCTTCGGCACCCTCTATGCGCCCCGCGATCTTGCCGCCTTCTTCGCTGCCGAGCGGAGTGAGCAGCGCTACGCGGCACAGCTGGCCGATCCGGCGGTGCGGGTCCGGCTGGCGGAGCGCGACGGGGCGCTCTGCGCCTATGCGCTGATCGTGCTCGGCAAGGGGTTCGCCGAGCGGCCCGAGCCGCAGCCGGCGCGGCCGGTCCAGCTCAGCCAGCTCTATTGCGCGGGCGATGCCACCGGACTCGGCCTCGGCACCGCGCTGCTTGACTGGAGCATGGCGCAGGCGCGGGGCTGGGGCGGCGATGCGGTGCAGCTGTCGGTCTATAGCGGCAATCGCGGCGCGCAGCGGTTCTATCGCCGGCACGGCTTTGCCCATGTCGCCGACATCCACTTCCAGGTCGGCGCGCAGCGCGACGACGAGTTCCTGTACGAACGGAGGCTGCCCTGAACGCGCCCGGCCGGCCGCGGCCCGCTCAGCCCAGCACCTCGCCGGGATCGCGGAGGATGCTCGCGGGCTGCGGCGCGTGCAGGTCGCCGGCCTCCGACTGGGCCTTGAGCCGCTCGGCGTCGATCCGGCGCCAGGTCGCCTCGGCGCGCTCGATCTCGGCTTCGCTGAGGCCCAGCCGCTCCAGCCCCATGCGGGCCATCGCCAGCGCCGATTCCAGCACCTCGCGCACCACCCCGTCGATCGGGCTGCCATGCAGCAGCATCACGCTGCGGCGGTCGAAGACGCGGACGTAGACCGCCGCCTGCGGGAAGGCCTCGCGCACCGCCTGCGCCAGCGCGGGGTCGACCTGGTCGCGGTCGATGCAGAACAGGATCAGCTGCGCCTCCGCCGCGCCGGCCTGGCGCAGCAGATCGAGCCGGGTGCCGTCGCCGAAATAGACCTTGGCGTCGAATTCCTGCGCCAGATCGATCAGCGCCACGTCGCGGTCGATCAGCGTCACCGGGATGCCCGCCGCGATCAGCGTCTGCGCCACCGTCTGCCCGAAGCGGCCATAGCCGACCACCAGCGCCGTGGCCCGCGCGCCGCCCCGACTGCCGCTGGCGCCCGGGCCTTCGCGGACCTGCCCGGCGGTGCCGGGTTCGGCACGGATGCGGCCGGTGATGGTCATCAGGAACGGGGTGGTCGCCATCGACAGGGTGACGATCGCGCCGAACAGGCTCGCCGCCTCGGGCGAGATCAGCAGCGCGTCCTGCGCCGCCGCGAACAGCACGAACCCGAACTCACCCCCCTGGCTCAGCAGCAGGCCGAGCGCCAGCGCCCCGCGCCAGCGCATCCGGAAGGCCAGCCCGAGGGCGACGATCACCGCCGCCTTGACCACGATCAGCCCGGCGGCGAGACCGAACACGAACAGCGGCCGATCGGCGATCGCGCCAAGGTCCAGCATCATGCCCACCGCCAGGAAGAACAGGCCGAGCAGGATCGAGCGGAACGGCTCGACATCGGCCTCCAGCTCGTGGCGATAGGGCGAATCGGCCAGCATCACCCCGGCGACGAAGGCCCCCAAAGCGGCCGACAGCCCCAGCGCCTGCATCAGCGCGGCGGCCGCAACGATGGTGAACAGCGCCGCGACGACGAACATCTCGCGCTCCCCCAGCCCGCCGATCAGCCGGAACAGCGGGCGGATCGCGAACCGGCCGGCGGCGATCAGGCCGAACACGGCGGCAAGACCGATCACCACCATCTGCCAGCCCGGCGGGCCGTCGGGAACGGCGGGGTTGCGGCTCATCGCGGCAACGATGGTCAGCAGCGGGATGATCGACAGGTCCTGAAACAGCAGGATGGCAAAGGCGCGCTCCCCGAACGGGGTCCGCACCCGGCCCGCCGATTGCAGCATCGGCAGCACCTGCGCGGTCGAGGACAGGCCCAGCGGCAGGCCCAGAGCCAGCGCGGCCGCCGGGCTGAAGCCGGTCGTCAGCAGGATCAGCCCGGTCACCGCCAGCCCGCACAGCGTCACCTGCAGCAGCCCCAACGCGAAGATCTCGTGCCGCATCCGCCACAGCCGCGCCGGGGTCAGCTCCAGCCCGACCAGGAACAGCAGCAGGACGATGCCCAGCTCGCCGATGCCGCTCATCTCCTCGGCCCCGTCGACCAGCCCCAGCACTTGCGGTCCGATCACCACGCCCGCCACCAGATAGCCCAGCGTGGCGCCCAGCCCGGCGCGGCGGAACAGCAGCACGAACAGCAGCGCAAAGCCCAGCAGCACGAAGCCGTGGCGCAGCACCAGCCCGGCGCCGTGCTCCTCCATCAGCGGCATCGGCGGCATCGGCGGCGCGCCCCGGCGACGGCCAGAGCCGCAATCACAGCCACTTCCACCGCCAGAACAGCACCATCTGGACCGCGAACACGCCCGCGCAGATCAGGCACACGATCCAGAACGCGTCCGGATCCTCGGCGCCGGGAATGCCGCCGACATTGATCCCCAGCAGCCCGGTCAGGAAGGTCAGCGGCAGGAACACCGATGCCAGCACCGTCAGCAGGAAATTGGTCCGTCCCGAGCGGGCCACCGCGCGGGCGCGGATATCGTCCTGCAACACCAGCGCGCTTTCCTTGCTGATGTCGATATCGTCGAGATAGCGGCGCAGCCGGTCGATACTCTCGCGGATCTCGCGCCGGTCGTGGTCCTCGAACCAGCCGGGCGCGTCGTGGGCGATCGCCTCCAGCGCATCGTGCTGCGGCGCCATGTGGCGCTTGAGCGCGAGACAGTTGCGGCGGGTCATCGCGATCTTGTCGAGCAGGGCGGCGGTGTCGGTGTCGGGGTCGGCCTCCTCCATGCGGTCGATCTCGTCGTTCATGTCGACGATCGAGCGGCCCATCTGCGCGATCATGCTTTCCAGCAGCGCGGTGATCAGAGAGCCGGCATCGCGGGGGCCAGCGCCGGCATCGATCGCCGTCAGCACCTCGCCCGGGCTCCTCAGCGGCAGGCGCCGCAGCGTCAGCAGGCGCGCCCCGTCCGACCACAGATGCATCGCGACCATGTCCTCCGGCTCGGCGCCGGGGTTGAAGTTGATGCCGCGCAGGGTGGCGACCAGCGCATTGCCTTCGCGGAAGGCGCGCGGGCGGGTCGCGGCGCCGACCAGAAGCTCGGCAGTCGGCTCGGGCACACCGAGCGAATCGAGCCAGCCGGGCAGCACCGGATCGTTGCGGCACAGATGCAGCCACAGCACCTCGCCCGGCGCGGCGGGCCGCCACTCGCGCGCCTCGGCCCAGCCGATCGGCCGCGCCCCGCCGCGCCCGTCCAGCACCCGGCCGAACAGCACCGGACCATCGGGGGTCTCGTCCTGATCGGTTTCGCCGGCGCGCTGCTGCATCGCGCGCCTGTCGCCGATGGCGCGCGCCATGGCAATGCTGCGCGCGCACCCGCGTCGGCCACCGATCCCGGCCATGCCTTTCGCCGGTCACGCAGAGCGCCTATAAGGCACCCATGTCCTCGCTTCGTCCCTGGCGCACCATCGAGCGCCGCCGCAGCCGCCAGATCATGGTCGGCACCGTCCCTGTCGGCGGCGATGCCCCGATCACCGTGCAGACCATGACCAACACCCCCACCAGCGATGCGGCGGCGACGATCGACCAGATCCGCCGCTGCGAGGAGGCGGGCGCGGACATCGTGCGCGTGTCGTGCCCCGATGCCGACAGCACCGCCGCCTTCCGCCGGATCGTGCGCGAGGCGCGCGTGCCGCTCGTCGCCGACATCCACTTCCACTACAAGCGCGCGCTGGAGGCCGCCGATGCCGGCGCCGCCTGCCTCCGGATCAATCCCGGCAATATCGGCAGCAGCGAACGGGTGGCGGAGGTGGTCCGCGCGGCCAAGGCCAATGGCTGCGCGATCCGCATCGGCGTCAACGCCGGATCGCTGGAGCGCGACCTGCTGGAAAAATATGGCGAGCCGTGCCCCGAGGCGCTGGTCGAAAGCGCGCTCGACCACATCAAGCTGCTGCAGGACCACGATTTCCACGAATACAAGGTGGCGGTGAAGGCCTCGGACGTGTTCCTGGCGGTGGCCGCCTATCAGGGGCTGGCGGACGCAGTCGACTGCCCGCTGCATCTGGGCATCACCGAAGCCGGCGGGCTGATCGGCGGCACGGTCAAGAGCGCGATCGGCATCGGCAACCTGCTGTGGGCGGGGATCGGCGATACGATCCGGGTGTCGCTGTCGGCGGAGCCCGAGCAGGAGGTGCGCGTCGGCTTCGAAATCCTCAAGAGCCTGGGCCTGCGCACCCGCGGCGTGCGGGTCGTGTCGTGCCCCAGCTGCGCGCGGCAGGGCTTCGACGTGATCCGCACCGTCACCGCGCTGGAGGACCGGCTGAGCCACATCAAGACGCCGCTGTCGCTGTCGGTGCTGGGCTGCGTGGTCAACGGCCCGGGCGAGGCGCGCGAGACCGATATCGGCATCACCGGCGGCGGCGCCGGCAAGCACATGGTCTATCTGTCGGGCGTGACCGACCACCACATCACCAGCGAGGCGATGCTCGACCACATCGTCGCGCTGGTCGAGGCCAAGGCCGCCGCGATCGAGGCCGGGATGAGCGATGCCGGGCAGGGGGACCAAGCCACCGGCGATGCTGCGGCCGGCACCCTGCCGGCGGAGGCGGCGGAATGAGCGGGGGCCTTGCCACTCGGCGAATGGATCGCGATGCGGACCGGCGGCAGCGCATTGGCACGGATCGCAGCGGGTGCCATATCGCAGGCCATGCTGCACGTCGTCCACCATGCCGACTACCTGGCCCCGGCGCCGACCGGCGGCAGCTTCCGCTTCGACAAATATCGCGGGGTGATGATCGCGCTGCGCGATAGCGGCGCGCCGCTGACCGAACACGCGCCCCAACCCATGCCGCGCGCCTGGCTGGAGGCGGTGCACGATCCCGCCTATGTCGCCGAAGTGCTCGCCGCCAGGGTTCCTGCCGCCAAGGAGCGGCGGATCGGTTTTGCCGTCACCCCCCACATCGCCGCCCGCGTGCAGCACACGGTCGGCGGCACCTGGCTCGCCGCCCGGCTGGCGCAGCGGCACGGCTATGCCGCCAACAGCGCCGCCGGCAGCCATCACGCGCTGCACGAGACCGGCGCCGGCTATTGCGTGTTCAACGACCTTGCCGTCACCGCGCACCGGCTGATCGCACAAGGCGAGGCGCAGCGCATCCTGATCGTCGATTGCGATGTCCACCAGGGCGACGGCACCGCCAGCCTGACCGCCGGCCGGGCGGACATCTTCACCCTGTCGCTGCACGCGGCCAGGAACTTCCCCGTGCGCAAGGCCCGCTCGACGCTCGACGTGGCGCTGCCCGACGGCACCGGGGACGAGGCCTATCTGGCGGCGCTGGCCGGCGCGCTGGTGCCGACGATCGAGCGCTTCGCCCCCGATCTGGTGCTCTACCAGGCCGGCGTCGATCCACATCGTGACGACCGGCTCGGCCGGCTGGCCCTGAGCGATGAGGGGCTGACGCGGCGCGATCGCCTGGTGGTGGCCGAGGCGCGGCGGCGCGGCATTCCCGTCGCCAGCGCGCTGGGCGGCGGCTATGGTGACGATCCGATGGTGGTGGCCCGGCGCCATGCCTGCTCGATGCTGGCGATGGCGGCGGAGAACGGCGCCTGGCCCGCGCCGCAAGCGGCCCGGTCGGCGGCCGTTTCAGCAGAGCGGCTGAGCGCATGAGCGGGCGCCTCGTTCAGCGCGCGGCCAGACAGAGCGTGCCATCGGGCGGAATGGCTGTCAGCATCAACCGGCGCCGCTTCCTCGCCACCGGTGCGGCCCTGGCCGGCGCGGCGGCACTGCCTGCCCGCGTGGCGGCGCAGGCGATCGCGTGGTCCTCTCGCGAAAGCGCGATCCTTGCCGTCGCGCGCCGCGAGGTCGAGCGCGCCGGCGCGGTGCTGTGGCGGCGCGACATCGTCGGGATCGCCGATTTCGGCGTCCATTCGAGCATCCCGCGGTTCCATTTCGCCAATCTGGAGGACGGCAGCGTCCGTAGCGTGCTGGTCAGCCACGGCACCGGCTCCGATCCGGAGCACGATGGCTGGCTCAACCACTTCTCCAACCTCGAAGGCTCGAATGCGACGAGCCGGGGCGCCTATATCACCTGGGAATGGTATGTCGGCCGCTACGGCACCTCGATCCGGCTGGGCGGCCTCGACCCTTCCAACAACAACGCCCTGAGCCGCTACATCGTGATGCATGCGGCCGAATATGCCACGCCCGACCATGTCGCCCGCTGGGGCCGCCTCGGCCGCAGCAATGGCTGCTTCGCGATGGGGCCGGCCGATTTCCGCGAGGCGCTGTGGCACCTGTCGGGCGGACGGCTGCTGTTCGCGGACCGCCTGGGCATCAGCTAGAGCGTCTGTCACTCGGGCGGCGGCATGGTCTGAGTGGCGAAGATAGTCGGCGCATCCGGCGGGCCGATGGCATCGGGCCAGCCTTCCGCAGCCTTGCACGCAGCATGGCGAAGAACCGGCAGATCGCCGCCTGCGGGCGCGTCGCTTCCCGCTACGACCGCCCTGTGCACTCCGCACGGATTCAGGACGGCATCAGAGCGCGCCGGCTTGCGGGATCAGCCAGGCCGCTCGAATGCGCGGTCGAACAGGACATAGCGCGCCTCGACCTCCTGAATGTCCGGCCCCTCCAGCGTCAGCCGCGCCTGTTCGACCAGCCGCGCCCCCTCGCTCCGTAGCAGCGCCTGCCGGCGCTCGTCGTCGAGGGTCAAGGCGGCGTGGCGCAGCGCATCGAGCATCACCAGCGCCGCCGGCCGGCTGGTCGCCGCCGCGCTCCGCACCGCGCCGAAGCCGCGCGCGACATAATGGGCGAACCCATCGGGCAGCGGCAGGACGCGGCGCGCCTCGCCATCCTCCCCGGCGGTGCTCTTGCGAAGGTCGCGGCGCCCCAGTTCGGCGGTGGCTGCGCCCAGCCAGTGGATCGCGGTGATCGCGGTGAACGGATCGTTGATGCCCGGAGAGAGCGCGCGCAGCCCGATCTCGACCAATTCGTCGATCAGGAATTGCGGGTCCTGCGAAGGCGTGCGCGACGCGCCGATGCTGAAGGCACCGCGCACCTGCCGCGCCAGCTCCGCGTCGGCTTCGCCGCCGCACACCCGCGCCAGCGGGATACCGGTGTGGACGAAGTCGCCCGTCCGAACCTCCAGCGCGATCAGGCAATCGGCCTTGCGCGCAACCTCCGCCATCGCATCATAATCGATCAGCTGGATATAGCCTGTCGCTTCCGCGCGGATCGCAGAGCCTTCCGGAGCGGGTTCGTCCTCCCCGCCATAGGCGCTTTCCGGGAAGTCGCGCCGGACGTCGTGCAGCAGACGCTCGCCGATCCCCTGCAACACTGAATTGATGCGGATGCTGGCAGGGATGTGGTTGAGGAAATAGACCAGCACCGCCACCGACAGCGCCATCAGCGCGAAGCCGACCAGTAGCGACAGTTGCGGCACGAAACCCGGCAGACTGGTCGCGGGCACGTTGATCGCGCCGGCTGCGGCCTCTCCTTCCGCCCGCACCGACCGCAGCACGATCACCGCATAGACGAAGGTTCCGATGAAGGTCGCGAGGCTGAACTGATTGCCCCGATCCTCCAGGAAATTGGTCAGCAGGCGCGGCCCGTACGTGCCGCTGGCATAAGCGACTGCGGCAATGGTGATCGAAAACACGGTCGAGGCGACGCCGATCATCGACCCGGCGATGACGGTCAGGATATCGCTCGCCCCGCTCGGGCGGGCGGGCATGAACCATTCGGCCTGGTTCAGCCCCTGCGCGAAGCCGCTGCGGTCGAGCCAGATCATCACGAACGCCAGCGCCGCGGCGCCGATGGCGAACAGGGCCGGGTAGAACCAGTAATTCGCGTTGAGGCGCGACCAGACCCAGCGCAGTTCGATCATGGCAGGCTCAACGCGCGACAGGGCGCCTCGGGTGCGGCCCGGGCGCTGACCGCCGGCCTACACCCGGCCAAGGTCGCCCATGCCGATGGTGCCGCTGGCCATCTCCAGCATCCGGTCGAGCGAGCGGCGGGCCTTCAGCCGCAGCGTTTCCTCGATCTCGATGCGCGGCTCCAGGTCGCGCAGCGCCAGATACAGCTTCTCCATCGTGTTCAGCGCCATATACGGGCAGATGTTGCAATTGCAGTTGCCGTCCGCGCCCGGCGCACCGATGAAGGTTTTGTCCGGCAGGGCCTTTTCCATCTGATGGATGATGTGCGGCTCGGTCGCGACGATCAGCGTGTCGCCTTCGAAGGTCCTGGCGAATTGCAGGATCGCGCTGGTGGAGCCCACCAGGTCGGCGTGCTCGACGATGTGCGGGGGACATTCGGGGTGAGCGGCGACCGGCGCGCCGGGGTGCTGCGCCATCAGCTTGAGCAGCTCACGCTCGCTGAACGCCTCGTGCACGATACACACGCCCGGCCACAGCAGCATCTCGCGCCCGAACTTGCGGTTGAGATAGCCGCCGAGGTGACGGTCGGGGCCGAAGATGATCGGCTGATCCTTGGGGATCTGCGCCAGGATCGTCTCCGCGCTGGAGCTGGTGACGATGACGTCGCTGAGCGCCTTCACCTCGGTCGAACAATTGATGTAGGTGAGCGCGATATGGTCGGGATGCGCCTCGCGGAAGGCGCGAAACTTGTCCGGCGGGCAGGAATCCTCAAGGCTGCACCCAGCATCCATGTCGGGTAGCACCACGATCTTGTCGGGCGAGAGGATCTTGGCGGTCTCGGCCATGAACCTGACCCCGCAAAATGCGATCACCTCGGCATCGGTGTCCGCCGCCTTCCGGCTCAGCTCCAGCGAATCGCCGACATAGTCGGCCAGGTCCTGCAATTCGGGCTTCTGGTAGTAATGCGCCAGGATCACGGCGTTGCGATCCTTGCGCAGCCGGTCGATCTCGGCGCCCAGGTCCGTGCCGGCCAAACTTCCGCCAATGCCGTGCCTTGCGTCCATCGTCTCTCTCGCCGGCCATCTCTCGGACCCCAGATGGCGCGGCCAATGGTCGCGATCAAGGCACGGTGGGAAAAGGCGACGCATCCACCGCACGGTGGCGCCCAGCCCCGGCGCGCCGGCTTCAGCGGCTGGCCGAATCCCGCCGGGCGGCGGCGGGTCAGGCGCTCCCGAGCCTGTTGATGCGGTTACGGTACAGCAACATTCATGCCGGCTGCCCTTCAATCCCCCCCATGTCGTGCTAAAGAAG
>JACIYY010000141.1 GCA_014359685.1 Porphyrobacter sp.
GTCCGCTGGTCGAGCGTGCGCGCGATGGCGCGGCCGTCGATCACCTGTGCCATGGTTCCTCCGCTGCGGCTGGTGGCGCCGTAGCGTGTCGTCCGCCCGGCGCAAGCGGGATGACGCGGCGCGCCGGTGCCGCTATCGCCCCGCCCGTGGACCGAAAACCGCCTGCCTTCCTCGCGCTGGCGGCCGCGCTGGCTCCGGCGGCGGCGCTGGCGCAGGACGGGGCGCCCGAACCGCCGGTGATCGTGGTGACGGGCCAAGGCCTCGGCCAGACGCCGGCCAGCCCGGCCTACGGCACGCAGGTGATCGGGCGCGAGCAGATCGTTGCCAGCGCGTCGGGCCGGATCGAGGATGTGCTGGCCTCGGCCGCCGGGTTCCAGCAGTTCCGCCGCTCCGACAGCCGCTCCGCCAATCCCTCGGCGCAGGGCGTCACCTTGCGCGCGCTGGGCGGCAACGCCACCTCGCGCGCGCTGGTGCTGCTCGACGGCGTGCCGCTGGCGGACCCGTTCTTCGGCTATGTCCCCCTGTCCGCAGTCGCGCCGGAGCGGCTGGGGAGCATCCGCATCACGCGCGGCGGCGGCTCCGGCCCGTTCGGCGCTGGCGCGCTGGCGGGCACGATCGAGCTGGACAGCGCCGGTCCCGCCACGCTCGGCCCGCTGAGCGGGCAAGGTCTCGTCAATCAGCGCGGCGAGACGGAGCTGTCGGCCAGCGCCGCGCCCGTCCTGGGCGAAGGCTTCGCGGTGCTGGGCGGGCGGTGGGATCGCGGGCAGGGGTTCCACACCGCGCCGCGCGACCAGCGGGTCGCCGCCAGCACCCGCGCCCGCTTCGATAGCTGGTCGGCCAGCGCCCGGCTGGTGCAGCCACTGGCGCCGGACTACGAAGTGCAGCTGCGCGCCCTCGCCTTCGAGGATCGCCGCACCTTGCGCTTCGCCGGCGCCGACAGTTCCAGCAAGGGGCACGACCTGTCGGCGCGACTGGTCGGGCGCGGGCGCTGGCAGGTCGATGCGCTGGCCTATGTCCAGTGGCGCAACTTCACCAATGTGGTGATCTCGGCGACCCGCTTCACCCCGGTGCTCGACCAGCGCGACACGCCCTCCACCGGGCTTGGCGGCAAGCTGGAGCTGCGCCCGCCGGTCGGTGGCGGCCATGTCCTGCGCCTCGGCGCCGATCTCCGCCGCGCCGAGGGCGAGCTGTTCGAGGATGCCTATAACGCCGTCACCGGCGCCCGCACCGAACAGCGCAATGCCGGCGGCACGACCAGCGACTGGGGCCTGTTCGTGGAGGATGATTGGCGGCTCGGGCCGCTGGTCCTGACCGGCGGCCTGCGCGCCGACCGCACCTCCATCGCCGGCGGGTTCTACCGCGCCCGCGATGGCAGCGGCGCGCCGGTGGAGGACATCGCCTATCTCGACCGCGCCGGTTGGACGCTGTCATGGCGCGGCGGCGCGCTCTGGGCGCTCGGCCCCGCGCTGCGGCTGCGCGCAGCCGCCTATCGCGGGCTGCGCCTGCCGACCCTCAACGAGCTGTATCGCCCGTTCGTGGTGTTCCCGGTGGTCACGCAAGCCAATGCCGCGCTGGAGAACGAGCGGCTGGAGGGGATCGAGGCCGGGGCCGACTGGCAACCCGCCGCCGGCGCCAGCCTGTCGCTGACCGGTTTCGACAACCGCCTCGCCGGGGCCATCGCCAATGTCACCCTGGCCCCCGACCTGCGCCAGCGCCGCAATCTGGAGGCGATCGAAGCGCGCGGGATCGAGCTTGCCGGCGCGCTGGAGCGCGGGCGGTGGCGCCTCGATGCCTCGCTCGCCTACAGCGATGCCCGCCAGCGCGGCGGCGGCGCGGCGGCGGCGCTGGACGGGTTCCGCCCGGCGCAGACGCCGCGCTGGGCCGGTTCCGCCATGCTCGCGTGGCAGCCGGCGCGCGGCGCGCGGCTGGCGGCGATGCTGCGCCATGTCGGCGACCAGTTCGAAGGCGACCGGCACGACGATGTGCTGCCGGCGGCCACCACGATCGACCTCTTCGCGCAGGCGCCCGTCGCGGGCCGGCTGGCGGCAGTGATCCGGGTCGAGAACCTGCTGGGCGAACGGATCGTCACCCGCAACCAGGGCGGCTCGATCGACCTCGGCGCCCCGCTGACCGGCTGGGCCGGGCTGCGCTACGGCTTCTGAGGCCAGCGCAGCCCGGGCTCAGGCGCCGGCCGCAGCGCCGGCCGCAGCGGTGGTCTGCTCGCCGATCTGCACGGCGTGGGCCAGCCCCATCCACTGCGCCAGCGCCTTGAGGTCGCCCTCCACCGGGCCGGCCACCAGCTGCGCCCGGTCGGGTGCGACCCACAGCACCAGCCGCTCGCCGTCGCGCCGCAGTCTGCTGGTCAGCAGCGACATCCGCGAACCCGCGCCCAGCCGCCGGCACAGCCGGATGGCAAGGCCCCAGGCAGCCGCCTCGCGCAGCGCCTCCGCGCTGGCCAGGCGCTGCAGCTCGTCGGGCAGCACCGGCTTGCCGCAGGCCCCCAGCAGCGCCGCCGCCAGCAGCGCCCGGCCGTGCGGGTCAAGGCCCAGCCAGCGCTTGTCCATCGCCCATTCGTAGGCATGGCGCTGGCGCAGGTTCGGCTCGATCCGCGCCGCTGCCAGGGCCAGCATGGTCGCCGCCAGCCGCAGCCGCTCGCCGCCCGTGCTCCCGCCGCCGCCCGCGCCATCGCCGCCGCTGAGGCCGGTCACGTCGGCGGTCCAGGCGGCGATGGTGGCCGCCAGCGTCACCGATCCGCCGCGCGGTTCGCAGAAATGGCCGATCGCCGCGAGCAGCGGGTCCTGCGCCTGCGCCGCCGGGCTCAGCCGCTGGAACAGCAGGCCTTCGCGCAGCCCCCACGAGGAGAACACCAGCCCATCGGGGCGGATGTCGGCCAGCATCACCCGCAGCATCGCCGCCGCATCGGGCAGCCCGGCCGCGCGCGCCGAGGAGATGCCGCGCACCGCCGCCAGCGCAGCCGGCTCCATCCGCGCGACCGTGCGCGCCACCTGATCGGCCTCCTCGCGGGTCAGGCGGAAGCCGTGCGGGTCGGTCAGCGGGTGGCGGCTGTCGCGCATAGCGAAGGCGGCCAGCGCGCGCCACGTGCCGCCGACCATGTAGAGCGGCCCGTCATGGCTGGCGGCCCATCCGGCACGCGCCAGTTCAGCCTTCACCGCCTCACGGAAGGCCGCCGGGTCGCGCTGCCGCAGCGCCGGCAGGCGCAGCGTGCCGAGCGGCAGGCTGACCCCGTCGCGGCAGGCGCCGCCTTCGATCATCACCAGCTCCAGGCTCCCGCCGCCGAGATCGGCGACCGTCCCGCGCGCGCCCGGAAAGGCCCCCATCACCCCCTGCGCCGAGATCTGCGCCTCCTCTTCCCCGGACAGCAGGCGCGGATCGAGGCCGAGCGCGCGGACCCGGTCGAGGAAGTCAGGCCCGTTCCTCGCCTCGCGCACGGCGGCGGTGGCGACGGTCTGCACCGCCTCCACCTCCAGATCGGCAAGAATGGTGGCGAAGCGGGCCAGCGCGCTCAGCGCGTAGGTCATCGCCTTGTCGGGCATCCGCCCGGTCTCCGACAGGTCGCGCCCCAGCCTGGCGGCGACCTTCTCGTTCAGGAACACGTCGGGCGCGCGGCGAGAGCCGGAATAGACCACCAGCCGCACGGTGTTGGAGCCGATGTCGATCACCGCCCGGTCGGGCGGATCGCCGCCGGCATGCCAGCGCTGGGCCGCGCGGCCGCTCATATCGCCCCCTTGCGCAGCGTCAGCTTGGGCACGCGGCTCTCCTTCAGCGCCCCGCCGCGTCCGGACAGAGAGGGGTTGGTCATGAAGTAATCGTGGCAGTTGAACCGCTCGCTCTCGTCATCGACGACGACGCGCTCGTAGCTGCCATCCTCGCCATCGAGCAGCCAGCTCTGCTCGGTGTCGAGCAGGTTGGCGAGCAGCACCTGTTCGACCACCTGATCGTGCACCGTGGGGTTGCGGATCGGCACCAGCACCTCGACCCGGCGGCTGAGGTTGCGGCTCATCGCGTCGGCGCTGGAGATATAGACCCTGGCCCGCGCACTCGGCAGGGCATAGCCGTTGGCGAAGGCCCAGATGCGGCTGTGTTCGAGGAACCGGCCGATAATCGACTTGACGGTGATCGTCTCCGACAGGCCGGGCACGCCGGGGCGCAGGCAGCAGATGCCGCGCACCACCAGCACGATCTCCACCCCGGCCTGGCTCGCTTCGTAGAGCCGGTCGATCACGCCCTTCTCGGTCAGCGAGTTGAGCTTGGCCCAAATCGCCGCCGGCCGCCCTTCGGCGGCATTGGCGATCTCGCGGTCGATCTGCTGGTACAGGGTCGCGCGCAGGTTGAGCGGGCTGATCGCCAGGCATTCGAGGTCCTGCGGCTCGATATAGCCGGTGACGAAGTTGAACAGCTTGGCGGCATCGCGGCCCAGCTTGGGCGCGGCGGTGAAGAAGCTGAGATCGGTGTAGATCCTGGCGGTGACCGGGTGGTAATTGCCGGTGCCGAAATGGCAGTAGGTGCGGTAGCCATCGTCCTCCTGCCGCACCACCATGGAGACCTTGGCATGGGTCTTCCAGTCGACGAAGCCGTAGATCACCTGCACCCCGGCGCGCTCCAGCTCGTTCGCCCACTTGATGTTCTGTTCCTCGTCGAAGCGGGCCTTCAGCTCGACCACCGCGGTCACCGACTTGCCGGCCTCCGTTGCGGCAATCAGCGCGGCGATGACCGGCGACTGGTGACCGGCGCGGTAGAGCGTCTGCTTGATCGACACGACGGCCGGATCGGCCGCCGCCTGGCGCAGGAAATCGACCACCACCTCGAAGCTTTCGTAAGGGTGGTGGATGATGATGTCCTTCTCGCGGATGGCGGCGAAGCAATCGCCGTCATGCTCGAGCACCCGTTCGGGATAGCGCGGCGTATAGGGCACGAACTTCAGGTCGGGGCGGTCCTCGCCGACGATCTGCGACAGATCGGCGATGCCCAGCGTGCCTTCGGTCTTGGTGACGATGGCCTGTTCCAGCCCCAGCTGGTCGCGCAGGAACTGCTCGGCGGCGGGGTCGAAATCCGCATCCAGCTCCAGCAGGATGACCTTGCCGCGCCGCCGCCGCTGGATCGCGCTGCGGAAGTAGCGGACCAGATCCTCGGCCTCCTCCTCCAGCTCGATATCGCTGTCGCGCAGCACCCGGAACACGCCGTCGCCCTCGATCCGGAAGCCGGGAAACAGCAGCTGGGCGAACCGGCACACCAGCCGCTCCACCGCGACATAGATCGCCTCCTCCCCCGGCACCCGGACGAAGCGGGGGATGGCGCTGGGGATCAGCACCATCTCCATCAGCCGGCTGCCATCCTCGTTGCGGACCAGGTTGAACAGCGCGCCGATGCCCAGATTGGCGACGAACGGGAACGGATGCGCGGGATCGATCGCCTGCGGGGTGACGACCGGCACGATGTGGTCGATGAAATATTGCTTCAGCCAGCGGTCGGCGGCAGCGTCGATCCGCTGCTCGCCGGCGATGTGGATGCCCTGCGCCGCCAGCATCGGCATCAGGTCCGACAGCGTGCCCTGCTGGCCGGTTTCCAGCGCGCGCACCTTGCGGGTGATCGCCGCCAGCTGCTGGCTGGGGGTGCACCCGTCGATCGAGATGTTCTGCACCCCGCTGCGGATCTGCCCGGCCAGCCCGGCGACCCGGATCATCATGAATTCGTCCAGATTGCTGCCCGAGATCGATAGGAAGCGCAGCCGCTCCAGCAGCGGATAGGCCGGGTTGCAGGCTTCGGCCAGCACGCGCTCGTTGAAGGCCAGCCAGCTCAGCTCGCGATTGAAATAGCGGCCTTCGGGCGCGGCGCGGTCGGCGGGGGCGGTTTCGGGCGCGGCGGTGCTCATCGCCTGGATTCGCGGACCTTCGGTCGGGGGTGGCGCGGGTTGCAATGGCGGGGTTGGGGCGGGCTGGCAAGCCCGCTGCTCACGCCAGTTCGTGGGCTTGGGCGATGGCGCTGATGCCGCGCCTGCCGCCGGCCCTGTCGAGCTGCACCACCACATCGATGACGGAGGTGGCATAGGCGATGGTGTCGCTGCGGGTCAGGCCGATGCCGGTCTGCATCACCATCAGCGAAAGCTGCTCCAGCGCGCCGCGCACCGAATTGGCGTGGATGGTGGAAAAGCTGCCCGGATGGCCGGTATTGATCGCGCGCAGGAAGCTGACGCTCTCCGCGCCGCGCAATTCGCCCAGCACGATGCGGTCGGGGCGCAGCCGCAGCGCGGCCTGCAACAGCTCATTGGCGGTGACCTTGGCCTCCCCCAGCTCGCCCTTGACCGCCACCAGCCCGACGCCGTTGGCGCCCGGCAGGCGCAGCTCGGGCGTGTCCTCGACCAGCACCACCCGCTCCTCGGCCGGGATCTCGCCCAGCATGGCGTTGAGGAAGGTGGTCTTGCCGGTGCTGGTGCCGCCGGAGATCAGGATCGTCTTGCGCGCCCGGATCGCGGCCCGCAGGAAGGCGATCGGCGCCTGCCGGTGGTCGGGCATCGCGGGCTCGACCGGCGGGCGCAGCGGGCCGGCATCGTAGGCGTCGAGCGGCAGGTCGAGCCGGCGGTGGCGGCGGATCGCCATCGCCCAGTGGCGGCGCGTGGCGGGCGGGCCGCAGAACTGGATGCGCGCCCCGCCGAAACCTTCGGCCGGCAATGTCGCGCCCAGCAGCGGATGCTCGCGGTTGATCCCCTGATGGCTGACGCGGGCGACCTGCTCGGCCAGCCGCTGCACCAGCCGGTCGTCGATCGCCGGCGCCTCGATCCGCTGCATTCCGGGATGGGCGGCATCCTCGATCCACAGCTCGTGCGGGCGGTTGACGATGATCTCGGTCACCGTGTCCCGCTCCAGCCAGGTGCGGAACGGCGCCAGATAGGCGTCGAGATAGACGCTGCCGCTGGCCACGCGCGGCGGCTCCGGGTCGATCGCGGCCTCGGCACCCCCGGCGGCACCCGCCGCGCCGGCCAGCCGGTGGATCTCCGCGCTCATCGTCGCACCGACCGGCTCTACGAAGTCTGCGAGAAGTCGAGGTCGCGCGCGGTGAACACGCGGATCGGCTCGCCCTGGCGCACGCGCACGGTCGGGCTGATCTGGCCGCCCTGCTGCAGCGCGGTGGAGGCCGCGCTCTCGCCGCCGCCCAGCACGACGGCGGTGCCGCTGCCGGCGGTCGCGGTCAGCCCGCCGATCACCGACAGCAGCATCGCCGATCCGAAGCGCTGGAAGAAGTGGTTGTCGACCTTGCCGGGCAGGCCGCCGCTGCCGTCGAAGGCGCTGGCCGGGCTGGCGAGCGCGACCGATACGCCATCGGGCCGGATCAGCCGGGTCCAGATCACATAGGCGCGCTTCTGCCCGGCCTGAAGCCCGGACTGGTACTGGCCGATCAGCCGGCTGCTGCGCGGCACCAGGACGCGGCTGCCATCGAAGCTGCGGACATCGGTGCTCACCACAGCGCGGACATAGCCGGGCACGTCGGTGTTGATCGCGGTTTCCAGGATCGCCGGGATCATGGTGCCCTGCGTCACCGTGGTCTTGGGATCGACGTCGGACCGGGCCACCGCCGGCCCGCCGCCCACCCCGCCCACGCGGCTGGCGAAATCGGCGGCCGTGCCGCCCCCGGGAGCGGCGGCCGCCTCGGCCGGGGTGCCGGGCGCAGGCTCGGTCAGCGGCGCGGCGCCCGCGCCGGCGTCGAACACCAGTGCGGGCGAGGCATAGGGGTTGGTCGCCGGCAGCGCGCTGGTCGCCGGCGGCTGGGCATAGACCGGCGCCGGCGCGGGATCGGCCTGGCCGCCCGGCGCGGCGTTGATCAGCGGCACCTCCTCGCCGGGCTGGGCCGGCGGGATCAGCGCGTTGGCCGGCGGCTGGGCAGGCGGTGCGGCGGCGGGCGGCGCGTCCTCCATGCGCGAGGCGTTGAGACCCCACAGAGTGGCCGCGCCGAGCAGCGCGACGAAGCCGATTCCGGCGGCGAGGCCGAGCGCATCGGACCGGCCCTTCTTGCCTGCCACCACCGGATAGGCGGTGCGGCTGGCAAGATCGATCACCTCGGCCGAGGCGGTCTCGCGCGGATCGACATCGTTCTGCGCCTTCAGCCCCTTTTCGGGCAGCCGCATGGCCAGCTTCATCACTTCACCTCCGTCTGGCCGGCACCGGCCCCTGTAGCGACCTGTGTGCCGACTTGCGCCAGCGCGCCCGCTCGTCCCGCGCCCGCCGACCGCTCGTCGTCCGGCCCCTCGTTCACGGGCCCTTCGTTGATCAGGGTCGCGACATCGTCGCCCGATCGCAGCACGATCTCGCGCGGCACCCCGTCGACCACGATCACCTCGCCGCGCACGGCGAAATTGACCGGGCCTTCGGTGCCCTCGAAATCCTTGACCAGAATCGCCGGCAGCGTGGCGCCGCTCGTCCACGACAGGAAGGTCGCCTCGCCATCGTCATACACTTCGCGCGGCCACAGCCGGGAATCGCCGCGGCTGCGCCACCTGGTGTTGATCCGCGCCGGGTCCAGCACGGCATAGGGGTCGGTCGCGGCGGCCATCTCGATCGGGGTGGCGGTGGGCAGCGGCGCCGCACCGGCCGCGC
>JACIYY010000142.1 GCA_014359685.1 Porphyrobacter sp.
ATCGAGGTTCGAATCCTCGCGGGGCATCCATATGCGGTCGGGGTCGCGATCCGCGCCACCGTTCGAATCTAGCCGCCGATGAGCAGGAAGCCGCCCCGGCGCAGGAAGGCCTCGTCGTCGGCCGGGGAGACGAAATCGGTCGACCGGTGCCCTTCAAGCGCCAGCGAGCGGCAGCGCGGTTCCGTCGCCGGGCAGAAGCTCGCCTTGTTCGCATCGCGCAAGCTCGCCGCGATGTCGGCGCGGATGAACAGGCGGGTGTCCGCGACCAGCGCCGGCACGTAGTCGGACCATATCGACCGCCATCGCGGTGCGGCGATAGCTCTGCGGGGTCACGTCAAAACCGCGCTCGGCACCGGTCACGGTGGCGCGCGCGTCGGCGAGCGCGGTCGGCGCGCTCATGCCCCAGCTCATCAGGATGGTGACCGCTACGCCGCCCAGCGGCAGCGCCCTGCCGCCGCGCGCGAGCCGCCCAACCAGCGTGTCGAGCGGCGGGCAGCAACGTGGTGTTCTCGCAGCCAGTATGGCGCGCGATCATGACGGTCATCACCGCGATCCCGTAACCTGTCTTCACGCACGGTAGATGCGTTTCGCCGCCTCCTGCGGTTCGGCGGTGACCGGCCCGGGCAGGTCGATCTCCTGCGTCATCCGGGTGCGCACGAAGCCGGTCGCCGCCAGCGAGAGGAACAGAAACATGGAAAAGGCCAGCAGCCACTCCGACAGCACGGTGCCCGTCGCCTCGCCCCCGGCGACGATCCGCAGCGTGTAGAGCGCGGCCAGGGTGCAGACATCGATGATCAGCTTGCGTTTCAGCACCAGCGAATAGCTGAGCGTGACGATGTAATAGATCCCCAGCACGGCGAGGAAGTCCCAGCGGCCGATGACCAGCGCCAGCGCGAATCCCGCCGCCAGCAGCAGCGGCGCCATCGCCATGCCATGGACCAGCGGGATCGCGCCCGATGCGAACGGCCCCTTGCGCTTGCGCGGATGCGCCCGGTCGGCCCTGAGATCGAGCAGGTCGTTGAGAACATAGACGCTGGACGCGATCAGGCGGAAGGCGGATCGGCCCGGCTGAGGCTGTCGATGTCATTCCTCCGCATCATCTGCCCGCCGACATCCGATCAAGCCGCGCCTCGACCGGCCCGGCCACGCACCCAATCGGGCGTCGGGCGGTCTCCGCAAGGGGTTGCGGGCAGATATCCTCGCGCACAAGGATGGCCCTATAAGCCATTGCTTTCAGGCGGGGGCCCTGACATCAGCCGTCGGCAAATCACCATATGGCCCGGTCACGGCGGACGAGGTTTGCTGTCAGGGGCCTGTCCGGGGGCGGCCGAAGGCGCCGCTACCCGGGCGCAACGCGGCCGGCAGGGCCAGCAGGAGGAATGCTTGAACGACGTGAGCGAACGCGGCCCGCCGCGCGCCGCGGCAGCCGGCGCCGCTCGGGCGGCTGAGCCGGACCGGGCGGAGGGCAGGCGGGCCGGGCGCAGGTTCTACCCGGCCGAGCAGGAGGCCGGCTTCGCCGAAGCGAAGCCCGCTTGTACCCCGCAGACCGAGCACCCGGCCTATCGCCTGGCCTTCCGCGACACCGATTTCCTGCTGCGCGAGGAGCTGCGCCCGGTGCGCTTCCAGCTCGAGCTGCTGAAGCCCGAGATGCTGCTCGACGAGGCGCGGGTCGGCTCCACGCTGGTGATGTACGGCTCCGCCCGGATTCCTCCGCCCGAGGCTGCGGCGACCGCGCTGGAGGGCGCGCGCGACCTGCCGGCGGCGGAACGCGCGGTGGTCGAGCGGCTGGTCGCCAAGGCGCGCTATTATGACGAGGCCTACCGGCTGGCCGCGCTCGCCACGCGCGCGGGCATCGTCGAGGATGGGCAGCGCCAGTTCGTGGTCTGCTCGGGCGGCGGGCCGTCGATCATGGAGGCGGCGAACAAGGGCGCGGCCCAGGCCGGGGGCGAATCGATCGGGCTCAACATCGTGCTGCCGCACGAACAGACGCCGAACCCCTATGTGACCCCGTATTTGTCGTTCCAGTTCCACTATTTCGCGCTTCGCAAGATGCACTTCCTGCTGCGGGCGCGGGCGGTGGCGGTGTTCCCCGGCGGGTTCGGCACGCTGGACGAGATGTTCGAACTGCTGACGCTGGTGCAGACGGGCAAGATGAAGCCGATCCCGATCCTGCTGTTCGGCCGCGACTTCTGGACCCGGGTGATCGATTTCGACGCGCTGGCGGAGGAAGGAACGGTGTCGCGCGCCGATCTCGACCTCATCACCTGGTGCGAGACGGCGGACGAGGCCTGGGCGCATATCGCCGCCTTCTACGACGCGGACTGACGGCGGGGCCTGCGGCCTCCTCGCACCAGCGGGAGGCTTCAGCGGACCGCGTGATGGCCCATCGGGCCGTGGCCCTGTCCGAAGCCGGGGGCGGCAAGCAGCGCGGCGCGCACGAAGGCGCGCGCCTCCTCCACCGCCTGCGGCAGTGCAAGCCCCTTCCCCAGCAGGGTGGCGATGGCCGAGGACAGGGTGCAGCCGGTGCCGTGGCTGTGGCGGGTGTTGATCCGCGTATCCCGCCAGACCAGATCCGCTGCGCCGGGGCGCACCAGCCGGTCCTCGATGGCCGGCCCCTCGGCATCGCCGCCCTTGGCGAGAACCGTCCGCCCGCACGCGCGCAGCCTGTCCAGCCCGCGCAGCGCCGCCAGCTCGGCCAGATTGGGGGTGGTGAGGGTGGCGAGCGCCATCAGCCGCTCGAAGGCGGCGATGGTCGGCGCATCGGCCAGCACCGCGCCGCTGGTGGCGACCATCACCGGATCGAACACCACCGGCACGCCCAGCCCATTCAGCCGGTCGGCCACGGTCTCGGCGATGGCGGGGGCGCCGAGCATCCCGATCTTCACTGCATCCACACCGATGTCCGACAGGCAGGCGTCGATCTGCGCCGCCACCAGGCCGGGCGGCAAAAGCTCGACCGCCTGCACGCCGATGCTGTTCTGCGCGGTGATTGCGGTGATTGCGGTCATCGCATAGCCGCCCAGCATGGTGATGGTCTTGATGTCGGCCTGGATGCCGGCGCCCCCGCTCGAATCCGATCCGGCGATGGCGAGGATTCGCGGCGGCGACGTCACCCGGCCGCCTCGCTGACCGCCGCGCAGATCGCGTCCACCACCTGTTCGACCCCGCGCGCATCGTCGCCTTCGGCCATCACCCGGATCTTGGGCTCGGTCCCCGATTTGCGGATCACCAGCCGGCCGCGCCCGGCGAGCGCGCTCTCCCCTTCGGCGATGGCCGCGCGCACCTGTTCGTCCTGCAACGGGTCGCCGCCCGAGAAGGTGACGTTCTTGAGCACCTGCGGAACCGGGTCGAACAGCTGCAGCACCTCGCTCGCCCGGCGGCCCGACTGGACCATCGCCGCCAGCACCTGCAAGGCCGCGATGCAGCCATCGCCGGTGGTCGCGTGGTCGAGCAGGATCATGTGTCCCGATTGCTCGCCGCCGACATTGTAGCCACCGCTGCGCATCGCCTCCAGCACGTAGCGGTCGCCGACCTTGGTGCGCACCAGATCGAGGCCGCGCGCGTTCAGCAGCCGCTCCAGCCCCAGATTGGACATCACCGTCGCCACCACGCCGCCGCCGCGCAGCGTGCCGGCCTCGGCCAGCCGCAGCCCGATCAGCGCCATGATCTGGTCGCCATCGACCGCCACGCCGCGTTCGTCGATCACGATCAGCCGGTCGGCATCGCCGTCGAGCGCGATGCCGAGATCGGCCTTCTCCGCGATCACCCGCTGGCGGATCGCCGCCAGAGCGGTCGAGCCGACGCCGTCGTTGATGTTGAGTCCGTCGGGGGAGACGCCGATCGGGATCACCTCGGCCCCCAGTTCCCAGAAGGCGGTCGGGGCGACCGTATAGGCGGCGCCATGCGCGCAATCGACCACGATCCTGAGGCCGTCGAGCCGCACCGAGCTGGGCAGCGACTGCTTGATTGCGTGGATGTAGCGGCCGCGTGCATCCTCGATGCGGCGGGCACGGCCGATCGCCTCGCCATCGGCCAGCGGCTGGTCCCGCGCCATTGCCGCCTCGATCGCCTCCTCGTCGGCATCGGACAGCTTGAAGCCGTCCGGGCCGAACAGCTTGATCCCGTTATCGGCGAACAGATTGTGGCTGGCGGAAATCATGACGCCCAAGTCGGCGCGCATCTCGCGCGCCAGCAGCGCCACCGCCGGGGTCGGCAGCGGGCCGGTCATGATCACATCCATGCCGACGCTGGTGAAGCCCGCGACCAGCGCGGTTTCCATCATGTAGCCCGACAGGCGGGTGTCCTTGCCGATCACCACCCGGT
Organism: Porphyrobacter sp.; assembly: GCA_014359685.1. Lineage (GTDB taxonomy): Bacteria > Pseudomonadota > Alphaproteobacteria > Sphingomonadales > Sphingomonadaceae > Croceibacterium. The sequence continues at coordinate 4,324 of JACIYY010000142.1, forward strand.
GCTTGTGGGCGCCGCGCAGGAAGTGCCGCCCGGCAGCCTGCCCCACCTTCATCGCCGTGGCGGCGTTCAGCAGCCGCCCGTTGGCGCGCCCGCGAATGCCGTCGGTGCCGAAATATTCGCGTCCCATCCTGTCCACATCCAGTCCTGATTCCAGCGCATTGCCATGCCGCCTGCGGGCACTATTGTCACGCCGGCAGCCTTTCGCTGCGGGTCGGCGGGGGGAGACACGCTTGGTTGCACAGGCCGAACCGGACAGCCTGCCGCCGCTGCGTCTGCCGGCGCGGCTGACCTTCCTGGCGCTGGTCGCCGGGCTGGCGCTCGGCTGGGCGCTGTCGGGCAGCGCGGCGAGCGGGCCGGTGCTGGCGCTGGCCGGGCCGATCGGCACGCTGTGGCTGCGTGCGCTGCAGGTGACGATCATCCCTCTGGTTGCGGCGCTGCTGGTCAACGGCATCACCCGGATGGTGGCGACCGCGCGCGCCGGGGCGATGGCCCGGCGCACGCTGCTGGCCTTCGGCGCGGTGCTGGCCGCGGGCACGCTGTTCGCCGCGCTGGCGATGCCGGCGCTGCTGCGCGCGGTGCCGATCCCCGGTTCGGCGGGCAACGCGATCCTGGGCCGGGCGCCAGAGCCGCAGACGGTGCCCGGCATCGGCGCCTTCGTGGAATCGCTGATCGCCCCCAACATCGTCGCCGCCGCGGCGGAGAGCGCGATGCTGCCGCTGATCGTGTTCTTCGCCGCGCTGGCGGTGGCGCTGGCGCGCCTGCCCGACGCGCGCCGCGCGCCGCTGCTGGCGCTGTTCGCCGGGCTGGGCGATGCCATGCTGGTGATCATCGGCTGGGTGTTGTGGCTGGCCCCGCTGGGCGTGTTCGCGCTCGCCATCGGGGTCGGGCTGACCAGCGGCAGCGGCGCCTTCGCGGCGTTCGGCCATTACATCCTGGTGGTGTCGAGCATGGGCCTTGCGGTGCTGCTCGCTGGCTATGCGCTGGCGGTGGTCGGGGCGCGGCGCGGACTGGGAGGCTTCGCGCGCGCGATCCTGCCGGCGCAGGCGGTCGCGCTGTCGACGCAAAGCTCGCTTGCCAGCCTCCCGGCGATGCTCGCCTCGTGCCGCGAGCTGGGGGTGCGCGAGAGCTCGGCCGATTTCGTTCTGCCGCTGGCGGTGGCGATCTTCCGCGCCACCAGCCCGGCGATGAACCTGGCGGTGGCGATCTATGTCGGGGTGCTGAGCGGGGTGGAGATGAACGCGGCCACGCTGGCGGCGGGGGCGGCGGTGGCGCTGGTGACGACGATCGGATCGGTGTCGCTGCCCGGCGCGATCAGCTTCGTCACCTCGGTCGGCCCGATCGCGCTGGCGATGGGCGTGCCGATAGAGCCGCTGGCGCTGCTGGTGGCGGTGGAGATGCTGCCCGACATCATGCGCACCGTGGGCAATGTCACCATGGACGTGGCGGTCACGGCAACGGTCGACCGCACCGTGCGAACCGAAGCAGAGCCGAAT
>JACIYY010000143.1 GCA_014359685.1 Porphyrobacter sp.
GGCGGCTTCCTGCTCATCGGCGGCTAGATTCGAACGGTGGCGCGGGTCGCGACACCGACCGCATATGGATGCCCCGCGAGGATTCGAACCTCGATTGACGGAGTCAGAGTCCGTAGTCTTACCTTTAGACGACGGGGCAGTGCGGAGCGGCGCATCTAGAGAGAGCGCCGCGCAGCGTCAAGCCGCGCCGGGGGCCGCGCGCTGCCCGTCTGGCGTCTGCCGCTTGCCCGCCGGCGGGCAATTCGCTAGCCTTCGCCGCAGGTGCCGCCGGGTCAGGTGGCAAGAACGATAAGAAAGTGCGTTGCAGATGGCGGATCACCTCCCGCCGGTGCCACGCCGGAATTTCGCCGGGGGCCGGCACGCCGGCAGGTCGCGGGGTGCCGGCCCCAGGGTCGAAGGCGGCGCAGCGCCCGGCGAAAGCAAGAGCGGGCCGGCGCAATCCGGCCGGTCGCCGCAGCCGGCCAGCGATGCCGCGCCGGACCCCTGCGCCCGGCGCCCCTGGACGCGTACAGTGCCGCGACAGGCCTATGCCGCGATCGACCTTGGCACCAACAATTGCCGCCTGCTGATCGCCCGCCCGGCAGAGCAGGACTTCGTGGTCATCGACGCCTTCAGCCGCGTCGTCCGGCTGGGCGAGGGGCTGGCGCAGACCGGCCGGCTGGGCGAGGCGGCGATGGACCGCGCAGTCGGGGCGCTGGCGGTGTGCGCCGACAAGCTGCGGCGGCGCAACGTCCACCTCGCCCGCTCGGTCGCCACCGAGGCGTGCCGGCGGGCCAGCAATGGCGGCGCCTTCATCGAACGGGTGCGCGCCGAGACCGGCATTGCGCTCGACATCATCTCCGCGCAGGAGGAGGCGCGGCTGGCGGTGCTGGGCTGCCATATCCTGCTGGAGGACGGCATCGGCCCGGCGGTGATCTTCGACATCGGCGGCGGCTCGACCGAGCTGGTGCTGATAGAGCCGGGGGCGCCGGTGCCGCGCATCCTCGACTGGCAGAGCGTGCCGTGGGGGGTCGTCTCGCTGAGCGAGACGGTGGGCGAGGAGGGCCGCGATGCTGGCGAGCGGCTCGCCCGCTACCAGCGGATGCGCGGGCTGGTGGCCGAGGGCTTCGCCGATTTCGCCCGCCGCATCGCCGCCCGCCAGACGCCCGAGCTGCGCCTGCTGGGCACCAGCGGCACGGTGACGACGCTTGCCGGGCTGCACCTCAACCTGCCGCATTACGATCGCAGCGCGGTGGATGGGCTGATCGTCCCCGCAGGCGCGATGCGCACGATCACCACCCGCCTGTCGACGCTCTCTCTGGCCGAGCGGCGCCTGCTGCCCTGCATCGGGCCCGAGCGGGCCGACCTGGTGGTGGCCGGCTGCGCGATCCTGGAGGCGATCCTCGACCTGTGGCCCGCGCCCCGGCTGGGGATCGCCGATCGCGGCATCCGCGAGGGGATCCTGCGCAGCCTGATCAGCGCGGAGGTCGAGGGGCTCCAGGCCCAGGCGGCGCTGCGCCGCCTCGCGCGGCCATGAGCCGGGGAAGCGGCGATTCGGACCGGCGGGTCCGCCATGCGGGCAAGCGCACCGCCTCGTCCGCGCGCTGGCTCGAACGCCAGCTCAACGACCCCTATGTCCGGCAGGCCAGGGCCGCCGGCTATCGCAGCCGCGCGGCGTTCAAGCTGATCGAGCTGGACGACAGGTTCCGGCTGCTGGGATCGGCGCGCCGGGTGGTCGATCTGGGTATCGCGCCGGGCGGGTGGAGCCAGGTGGTGCGCCAGCGTGCGCCCGGCGCCCGGATCGTCGGCATCGACCTTCTGGAAACCGCGCCGATCGACGGGGTGACGATCCTGCAGATGGACTTCATGGCCGATGCCGCGCCCGCAGCGCTGGAGGCGGCGCTCGGCGGGGCGCCCGATCTGGTGCTGTCGGATATGGCCGCCAACACGGTCGGCCACAAGCAGACCGATCACCTGCGGACCATGGGGCTGGTGGAGACCGCCGCCGATTTCGCCATCGCCACGCTGGCGCCGGGCGGGGCCTTCGTCGCCAAGGTGCTGGCGGGCGGCACCGATGCCGCGCTGCTGGCGCTGCTCAAGCGGCACTTCGCCACCGTCAGGCACGCCAAGCCGCCGGCGAGCCGCAAGGGCAGTTCGGAATGGTATGTGGTGGCGCAGCGCTTCAAGCCGCCCCTGCCGGCCGATCAGCGGCCCGAGGGAGCGTCGCAGGAGGCCGAGCCGGCGGCGGACTGATCCGCCCGCGCGTCGTCTGCTCCGCTTCCGCGCGCGCGGCTCTATTCCCCGACCGGGTTGGTCGAGCCGGTGTCGGCGGAGGGCTGCTCGGCCGCCATCGCCCCGGCTGCCTCGGTCCCGGGATCTTCGGCCGGACCCGCGCCGGAGGTCGGGTCGCCGGCAGCCGGCTCGCCCTCGGCGCCCGCCTCGCCGGCAGTCTCGCCCTCACCCTCGGCTGCGGGGGGCGCCGGGAACGGCGGGCCGCCGCCATTGGCGTGCATGTAAAGGATCACGTTGGCCCGGTCTTCGGGGCTGCTGAGGCCGGCGAAGCTCATCTTGGTGCCGCTGGCGAAGGCGCGCGGGCTCTTCAGCCATTCGTCCATCGCCTCGTAGGTCCATTCGCCGCCCTTTTCGGCCAGCGCGCTCGAATAGGAAAAGCCTGCCGCGTGCCGGCCGATCGGCTTGCCGAGCACGCCGTACAGATTGGGGCCGATGCCGTTGGGGCCACCCTGGTTGATCGTGTGGCACGATGTGCACTTGGCGAACACCGCCTGCCCGGCCTCGGCCGATCCGGTGGCGAGCAGGGTGGCCAGCACCGGGCCTTCCTCGGCGCCTTCTTCCTCCACCCCTTCGATCACATAGCCGAGCTGTTCGGGCCGTTCGGGCCGGTCGGCCTCGAAATACATGCCGCTGAGGATCGACAGGCCGAGAGCGACGATGCCGGCAGCCAGAACCCAGCCGGCGATGGTGTTGAAGCGGTCGGTCATCGGTCTCGTTTGCGCCCTGCTGTGATCCGCGCGAGGCTCTAGTGGCGCGCGCGGCGCCGTGCAAGCCCGCGCGTCGCGCACGGGCGGGCGGGATCATGCGCGGGGCTTGCCCATGGGCACGCCGGCGCCTAGCCGGGCACCTGCGATGCACAGCTTCCCCGCCCCCGCCCTCGCGCTGGTCGAGCAGATGCGCGCCGCCGCCGCCGCCGATCCGATGCGCGCCATCGCCTTCCAGGGTGCGCCGGGCGCCAATTCGCACCGCGCGGCGCTGGAATGGGACCCCGGCTGCCTGCCGCTGCCATGCTTCGCTTTCGAGGACGCGCTGGAGGCGGTCGCCGCCGGGCGCGCGGGCAGCGCTATCATCCCGATCGAGAACAGCCGGAACGGCCGCGTGGCCGACATCCACTTCCTGCTGCCTGATAGCGGCCTGTCGATCGTCGGCGAGCATTTCATGGCCATCCACCACGCGCTGATGGCGACCTCCACCGGCCCGTTCGAGGCCGCCTACAGCCACCCCCAGGCGCTCGGCCAGTCGCGCGCGTTCCTGCGCGCGCGCGGGATTGTCCCGCTCAGCCATGCCGATACCGCCGGCGCCGCCGCCTTCGTGGCCGAACGCGCCGACCCGACGATCGCCGCGATCGCCCCGCCGCTGGCGGCCGATCTGTATGGCCTGACCATCATCGAGGACCGGGTCGAGGATGCGGCCGACAACACCACGCGCTTCGTGGTGCTGGCCAAATCGCCGCTCGACCCCGCCGCGCTGGCCGGCGAGGAGGCGGTCACGACCTTCGTGTTCGCGGTCAAGAACGTCCCCGCCGCGCTCTACAAGGCGCTCGGCGGCTTTGCCACCAACGGGGTCAACATGACCAAGCTGGAAAGCTACCAGCAGGGCGCCAGCTTCGCCGCCACGGCGTTCTATGCCGACATCATCGGCGCGCCCGGCGATCCGGCGGTGGATCGCGCGCTGGAGGAGCTGGCGTTCCATTGCAAGGAATTGCGGATGCTCGGCAGCTACCGCCAGGCGCGCCGCCGGGGCTGAGCGGGCGCTATTCCCCGGCGAAGATCGCCACTTCGCGCCGGCCTCCGCTATCGGCGCGGCCGCGATACATGCCCGGCGTGTTGAAGGCGAACACCGTCTCGCCGCCCGGCGCGGCGACGATCACCCCGCCATCGCCGCCCAGCGCGGCGACCTCCGCGATCACGGTGTCGGCGGCGATTTGCGCAGGCTCGCCGAGCAGCCGCATCCGGGTGCAGATCTGCGCGGCGACCCCGACGCGGATGAAGTATTCGCCCGCCCCGGTGGCGGAGACCGCGCAGGCGCGGTCGTCGGCATAATTGCCCGCGCCGATCACCGGACTATCGCCGATCCGGCCCCAGCGCTTGCCGGTCAGCCCGCCGGTCGAGGTGCCCGCCGCGAGGTGCCCTTCGGCGTCCAGCGCCACCGCGCCGACCGTGCCGTATTTCAGATCGACATCGAA